>CAYTFB010000041.1:0-6551 GCA_964437055.1 uncultured Candidatus Peribacteria bacterium | reverse complement strand
CAAAAATTTGTAATTTAAAGATAAAACCTTATACTATAGATAGTTCGCATAATAAAAATTATTTTATACAAAATCAGCAGATGCAGCTCAAAGAGGTCAAAATCTCCAATATCCTGAGTTTCCCTCATGTTCCTCACTTTAAAAATAGTCCGTGAATCTCTTTTTCTGTTGATGGATCTTGCAATGGAACCTCAATTCTCATCTGAGATAATGCATCAGGAAAGACCAATTTCCTCAGGATTTTAGAAGAATTTTATGCCAATTATATTAATAATTATTCCTATCATAGAGAGTTTTTGGATAATAAAAAAAAGCGCAATCAGACCATCCAACAAGAAATCAATAAAACTAGAGGTTTAGAGACCAATTACAATACTCCATCTCAGGATTCTTTTGTAGAATTGACGATCAAATTGACGGAATTTGACTATGAAAATATTGGATTTGTCTGTAAATATCCCGATCAGATCAATGCGATCATCAAAAAATATTCTGATTTTGATATTCATTTTGAAAAAAAAGATTTACAAAAACTTATGGAAGAGTGAAATCTGATCCAGATCTTTGCAAAATTTGATGAAAAGGAACAGACTTTTTCTCTAGTTGATACTTTCCTCACTGAGAATCAAAAATTCATCTTAAAAGTTTTTCGTTATCATCAGCTCCTACAAATTGTGATAACTATTTTTAATCAAGTAGAAAAAAAGCCAGAAGAAAGAAAGCGATATTTGCTTAAAAATACCGTATCGATCATGGGGAACGATAGAGTGGCTTTGGAGTTTAGAAATTTTCTAAATCCAGTTACTTTGATTGGAAATAGTTTTAGTTTCAGAAATAGTCTAGCTGGTTATATCAACTTTGTACATAAAATCTGGAGTATTTTGGAGGACTTTTCTCAGGATCAACTCCTCTCCTCTCCTACGGAAATTATTTCTTTTGATGATTCGATGCAATATCTCAGAAGTACACAGTTTTTTCTCAGTATCAATAAGATTATTAGAAAATATTTTCGCAAGGAATTGGCGATTGAATATATCAATGAGGTGATAGACATCAAGCTTTTGGATAAAGAAGGAAGAGTCTTTTATTTTGAAGATCTCAGTGATGGAGAACAATCTTTGCTTGCTTTGATTTTTGGATTTTTTGGTAATGATCTAGAAAAGGGATGTATGGTGATCAATGAACCAGAGCTACATATTCATCCTTTTATCCAGAAAGGTTTGGTAAAGGTACTTTGAGAACTAGCAGAAAAGATGGGAACTCAATTTATCATCACTACCAACTCCCCTCTTTTTATCAATGATAAAAATATTACCAATGTATATAGAGTATTTAAAAATTCTGATAGTAAAGGATCTCAGATCATTGCTCCAAAAATCGTTGTAGACACAGAAGATGCTAAACTCATGCATATGCTCAAGTTTGAAAATCTCTCTAAAATCTTTTTTGTGGAAAAAATCATCATGGTAGAAGGAGACACTGATGCTTATTTTTTTAGCTATTATTTAGAACATTTAAGCAAAGATCCTGAATGGGAAGATAAGATTACTGACTTTGAAATCATCAATATTAATGGAAAAGGTGGTTTTAAACCTTGGAGAAAATTCCTCAATAAGTTTCAGATTAAAAATTATTTTATAGGAGATTGGGATAATACGGTGGATTATGGATTTTTTACTCAGGCAGAGATCAATAGATATTATCAGATTGCAAACCAACAAAAGCGCACGAGTCAGAGAATCAATTATCAGGATTATTATAATAAATTGGTAAAAACTATTATGACCTTTAATCCTGGAAAGCACAAAGCTATTTTGCAAGGGATAGAAAAGATGTATCAAGATCAAATTTATATCCTCAAAGAAGGAGCGATAGAAAGTTATGTTCCTTTAGAGAGAAAAGGTTTTCCTTATATGGTGAGTTTTTGTAATAGTAATTTTGAATGGCGATTAGAAGATCCTCGTTATCAAGCTCAGATCAAAGAACTCAATGCTATTATTGAGCATATTTTTTCAGCATAAGTTCCAAATCTGATCGTTGACATTCTTCGAGTCTTTTGCCTTCTAATAATTTTGGAATGTGGTAGTTCCACTCCCCTTTTTTGTTATTAATTTTAGAAATTTTTCCTAGAGTTTTTCTACTAAAAGGATTTACATCATCGAGAAATTTAAGTAATTGACTGAAGTTTACTGCTTCAGACTTTTTCTTTTCTAGCAGAATTAGACAACTGTCTACTTTTGGTGCAGGAGAAAAGGAACTCGCAGGAATTGTTTTGAGATAACTCACCTCATATCATCGATTCAAGAGTCGCCAAAGGTAAGATTTCTTTTTAGCTGAGGTTTGAATTTTTTCTCCCACTTCTTTTTGAACCATAAAAAATCCTCATTGAATCGTATTTTCTCCCTGAGCAAAAAATTTTCTGAGGATGGGAGAAGTGATATAATAGGGCAAATTTCCTACGATAAAAAGATCTTTTGTATCCAATTTTCTTTCTACCAAAAGATTTTGAAGGTCAAAATCTAAGATATCTCAATGCTTGATTTCTGAGGAAGATAATAATTGATGTAGATGAGGAAGCATTTTTTCATCTTTCTCTATTACTAGAAAAAAAGGAGCTAGACTTTTGATTTCTCTAGTGATTGCTCATTTTCCAGGACCGATTTCCAAAACAAGCGTGGTTTGATGCTGTTGGATAAAAGTCTCTATCTGTATTTTGATAAATTCAATAGCATCAGAATCATGGAGAAAGTTTTGTCAAAGATAACTAGACATTATTAGACAGAATTATAAAACGGCATATCGTAGCGCATTTTCCAGAGAAACATTAGCATTAAGCATTTTTTTTACTTTAATCCATTTTTCTGCACTACTGTCTCCTTGTTTTGCTAAATTTTCTATCTGTGCATCGATAAAGAGATTCAAGAATCTGGCTTCTTCAAATTTTTTCAAAATAGTGATTTTTTTTGTACTACTCCCCTGCTCTTTGAGATGTTTTCTGAGCCAAATCAAATCTTCACTGAGATTAGGATTTTCTTCCATAATGTTCTTGAGTTTGAGGAGGGTTTTGATTCTTCCTCCTGCGATTTCTGTGATGCTCTCTTGTAATGCTCCAGACCCAAACTCCAGATGATTTTGGCTGATATAGCCTTGAATCTCTGTATCAGAGAGGAGATTAAAGTGGATGATAAATGCTCTAGAAACTAAGGTATCTACAAGGTCTTTGGAGTTGTTTGCAGTGGCAAAAATAATTCTATTTTGAAGTGGCTCCTCTGCAGTTTTGAGGAATGCATTCATAGAGGATTTGTTCATCCTTTGCATATTTTCGATCAAGAGAATTTTTTTACCAGAAAATCCTGACTGTTGGAGCCAATCATTTACTTCTCTGATCCCTTTATTTTCATAGGTTTGCCCATCTTTTTCCTGAATCGTTGGAGTACTTTTTGAGGTTTTGACTGGAATGATATGGGTTTTCCCCAGAATTTCTGAAAGATCTTTGAGCCACAAAAAATCTGATTGAAAATAATCTCCCAAGAGTTCTTGACTATAGTGATACAAAAAATCAGACTTTCCTATACCTTCAGCTCCCAAAATTAGTAAAAATAAGGGTTTTTGAGATTCTGCGTTATTGGAGATATATTGTTTGATTGTTGCTATTTTGTCTTGATTTCCGATGATCATACTCAGTGATAGGTGTGAAATAAAAATTATTGCTTTCCTCTAGTATGTTTTTTTACTTTCAAAAATCAATTCTTTCCGCAAAGATACTCTCTTCAAATATAGATAATGTCAATCACTTCCCATCAATATTTACAAAAAACAACCGAATCTGATTTTGAGGCATTTTTTACTTTATTTTTGCTTGGATTATCCTATATTCAAGGGTAAGTTTTCTTGCTTTTTTTATGATTATTCGACCCCATGATCAACAAAAAAATCTTATGATCTATTATATTGTCAGGATATCTTTTATCTTCATTACTTTCTTGGATGGGATATATCCCCTTCAATACCGTTTATGCCGCGAAAGAAAATCAACTTACTCCTTTAATAGCAATTCTCGTAGAAAAGGACCTGTATCCTAGTGTGGCTGGAGATTTGCAATGGTATGGAGCATCTTATTTACCTCAGCAAAATCCTGGAGCAGAATCCATTATTTTTCAGATTGATACCCAAAAATATGATGCAGTAACTATTTCCAAGATGCTAGAAAATATTTATTTTGATGGATTAGAGTGAGAAGGATCGAGATTAATTGGAATTGTTTTGGTTGGAGATGTTCCTTTACCGGTGATCAATTTAAATGGTTATATTTTCCCTTCAATATATCCTTATGTAGATTTTCGGGAACAAAAATATGTCTATGACCCACTATCAGGGTATTTTGTCTCTAATGAAGGACAACTAGGGCAAGCAGAAGTTTGGCATGGAATAATCAATTTTAACGATAGTTCTGCTTCTTATACAGAGTTTTTTTGAAAATTAAAAGAATATGAAAAAGATCCAGAATCTTATATCAATAAAGCTATTTGGTATGATGATTTTATTGCACTCAAGCATTCTATATTAGATCCAAAATTGGTTGGATATGTAAATCAACAAGCTTTTTTAGAAGATCTGATGTATAATAGATTTCATTCAGCATTATTAAACTATTTAAAGGGAGAAGAGTTGGGTAAAAATAGTGATCTTTTAGAATCTTTGATAGAAGATCTAAGGGCAATGTGATATCAAGAACAAGCGGATGAAATGGAAAAAGGATTGGAAGATTTGTGAGAATTGGGAGAAGAAAAGACTCCGACTTTATTTTTAAAAGAGCATATTGATAATTTTATTGCTGATTATCAAGCTATTTTGGCAACTGATTTAATTACTACTCAGAGAGACAATATCATGGCTTCTGATCGTCGGCAAGACTATGATAGTCATATTGATAAATTATCAATACAAGACAGAAGTTTTGCAGGAGGGGCTGATGTGATGTGATTAATTATGAATCTGAATCAAGTGTTGGAAGATTATATCGATGAAAAGGTCGAACAGGAAAATTATCCAATGAAGATTGTATTACCAACAAGTTTTTCCAAGGATCAATATACAAAAATAAAAAGACTAGGAATCAACTTATGATATGCCAAAACTTTAGATGATAGTTATAGATTTTTCTACTTTGGGAAAGATGCACAAATTGCAATGTCTCCTTTGGACCTTTCTATTTTCCGCGGAACATATAGAAATTTTTCAACAATTCATTGAAGCTATAGTGCTATTGTTTCAGATTCAATAAACCCAGCAAAGGATCCTGCAGATTCTACAGATCTTTCTAGAAAGGGAGTTGGTGCATCGTATGATTTATTTGCTACCCAGATAGAGGCAAATAGAGCTTATGATCCTTTAAATACAATGGAAGAATATGAACTTTATCAAACAGAAAAAACTTATAAAAAAGAGAATATTGTAAGAAAGTGTACAAAACGTGTTTTTTCTCCTATTATTCCAGCTTCTTTAGCTATTACTCCTTGTAAACAATGGACAGTCAGCTATAAAGGTTCTTGTAATCCGAGCTCAGATAATGAAAAAGATCAAAAGGATTGTGAAACGTTTGAAGAATTTAGTCATAGAATTCGATGAGGTGCTTCCCCTCTTAATTTAGATTGGGATCTTTTATCTCAAGGAATTTATAAGTTACAAAGCTATGATTATAAATCTGCATGGAGGTGGATTTTTGATATTGCTGGATCTCAAGCAATTAAGTCTCCAGAAGTGGAGGCAGACTCTTATTTGTCCAAAGACAAATATGTATCTCCAACTTTAATTAGAACTGTTGATGATGAAAAAATAGATGCCTATCAATATCCTATTTATCATGACCTCAAAGAAGAAATTGATTATTTTAAGGTAATTAAGGAAGACTGAGTTGTGTTTTTCCCTCAAGGGAAAGGAAATTTTAAACTTCTTAAACCAAGAAAGTCTAAGACAGAAATCGAATATCGTTATACTTATAAGGTTGCGGATAGTTTGATAAAACATGATGCTACCACATCAGAACAAGTTAATGGCTATACCGGATTAAAATATTCAGAATCTAGTGAATCTTGGCCTTATTATCAACAAATGAGTGAAATATTACAAGAATCTGAGGATAATTCTAGTCAAATTCTAAGTGGTATTGATGCTGCTAGCCAGGTTTTGAGTGGGCTTCTTTTAATACAAGAGGAAATAAAAAATCAGACTTGGATTGGTACTGGTATCCTAGAAGATATTGAGAACTTGAATAATGATCTATTGTTTTTATTGGGAAATTTGGATGATGCTATCTTTTTGTTAGCACAGGATCCGGGTGCTTGAATTGAAGACGTTCTCAGGTTGTTTGAAAATACAACATTTAAAAAAGATAAAGTCCAAATAGGACCTTTAGGAGGATCTGCAATTCCTTTTTTCTCAGAATGGTATAATGATATTTTAGTACTTTTTTCTGAAAATATAGAAAGAATGGAGACATTGTATCTTGAAATACCGAGACTGATTCAAGAGGTAGAAAAAATACTTACAAG
>CAYTFB010000040.1:0-6641 GCA_964437055.1 uncultured Candidatus Peribacteria bacterium | reverse complement strand
ATGAGTCTGGTACTTACTCCTCGAGAAGTTGCGTAGACATATTCTAACTCATTATTTTTATTGGTAAATTGGACATCAAAAGCTTTAGCAAAATTTTGTCCTAGATAATGGGAAGTCCCTGCCTGTAATGCTTTGAAATCTTGCATCATTGGTTCAAAAGTATAGGTATTGAGTGCTCCTGCAAATCTTTCATGGGCTGGTTTTTCTCCTTTATAGTGATAGATTCCCATAAAGTTTCTCACAAAATCGGAGTATACCTCCAGCATTTTTCTAGCTTCAGCATCTGCTTCTTCAGCACTAGCATGAGCAGTATGTCCTTCTTGCCAGAGAAACTCTGCACTTCTGAGAAAGATTCTTGTCCTCATTTCCCATCTCACAACATTTGCCCATTGATTGATGAGGAGGGGGAGGTCACGATAAGATTTGATCCAGTTTCTATAGCTATCTCGGATAATCGTTTCACTGGTAGGTCTCACGATGAGTTCTTCTTCTAGTTTTGCTTCTGGATCTACTACGATTCCTTTTCCATTTTCATCGTTTTTGAGTCTATAGTGAGTTACGATTGCGCATTCTTTGGCAAATCCTGCGACATGATTCGCTTCTTTGCTAAAAAATGACTTTGGGATAAACAGCGGAAAGTAAGCATTTTGATGGCCAGTTGCTTTAAACATTGCATCGAGGGTATCTCTGATGTTTTCCCAGATAGCATAGCCATAGGGTTTGATCACCATGGATCCTCTGACGCTAGAATTTTCTGCCATTTCGGCATTTTTGACAATATCATTATATCGCTGAGAGTAGTCCTCAGCTCTGGTGGTTAATTTTTTACTCATGAGAATTATATTAAAAGAAAGTTAAAAGAAATCTGAACCATTTCAGAAATGATTAGAAATTTCTGGTGGGGACATGGGAGGTATGGATTCACATGCTTTGGTCCAAAAAATTAAAAATTATTTATAGTGTAGATTTTCTCCTTATTTTTTCAAGTAAGAGTGAAAGAATTTTTCTGTTATCTTGAAAAAAATCTTTCAGTAAATTTGCAAAAAAAAGATATAACTATTTTGCAAAAAAAAGATATAACTATAGAATTATAGAGAAAATATATTTTGTTGATCCTTTTATTTATCAATCTTGTAAAATCATGAAAAAATTTACAGCAAAACTCTCTCTTAGTAAAACTACAAAGATCTGACTTTTGATCTCTTATCTTTATTCAGTATTTTTATTTATTGACTTTGCTTCTTGAGTAAAAGCTTTGGAACATTTATCAGAAATTAACTATCTTACCGTAGTTTTTGCTGAACAAGCATGAGAAATAGGAATGTTTGTTTCTCATCTTATTTATGGAAAAAGTGCGCATGCTGCTGTTTTAGGGATGCTATTGATCTGAATTGTTTTTCTCATCACTCTTCGTCTAGATATCAAAAATCAGCAAATTTCTAAAAAATCCTTTCTCCTAACATTAGGATTATTCGTTTTGGCATTGGCTTATCCTTGTTTTATTTTATGGGGACATGGATTTATCAACTATTTCTAAAAAACTCTTTATTCAATAATAAAAAATCCCTGCAGAATATTCTTGTGGGATTTTTTTATTAGAACTTTATTGAGATACAGATTTATCTTGATTTTTTTCTACTCTATTCTGTTCAATTGTTGACTTTTCTTAAACTAAAGAAGTGCTTTAAATACTGTTACACTTTCTAGTTTTTCCCAGCTAAATTCCTCTCTCCCAAAGTGTCCGTAGCTAGCAGTGGCTTGATAGATTGGTCTCTTGAGCTGCAGAAAAGTGATGATCCCCTGAGGACTGAGATCAAAATGCTCTTGAACTGTTTCCAAAATTCTGGATTTTTCTACTTTTGCAGTTCCAAAATCTTCCAAAAAAATACTAACCGGTTGAGCCACTCCGATCGCATAACTGAGCTGGATTTCACAAGCATCACAGAGTCCACTGGCTACAATGTTTTTAGCTAGATATCTGGCCATATAGGCAGCACTTCTATCTACCTTGCTGGGATCTTTACCTGAAAAGGCACCTCCACCGTGTCTTCCCATCCCTCCATAGCTATCGACGATGATTTTCCTCCCGGTGAGCCCGGTATCTCCAGCAGGACCTCCTACATAAAAATTGCCGGTTGGATTGATATGGATGATGGTTTGCTCATCAATAAGATTTCCAGCAATTGGTACAATCACTTCCTTTTTGATATCTGCTTGGAGCTGATCCTGGCTGATCTCCTTGCTATGCTGAGAGGAAATTACGACTGTATGGATTCTGCTTACTTCTTTTTTTTTATTATATTCTATAGTTACTTGAGTTTTCCCATCAGGGCGGAGATAAGGAAGTGTCTCATCTTTTCTAACCTTAGTTAGCTGCCTGGCAAGCTGATGTGCGAGATCAATCGCGAGGGGGAGATAGTTGGAACTTTCATTACTTGCATAACCAAACATCATTCCTTGGTCTCCTGCTCCTCCAGTATCTACTCCTAGTGCGATATCTGGACTCTGAGTATCGATGAGGAGCTCGATTTCGCAGCTATTGCCATCAAAAAACTTTTCTGGATGATCATATCCAATTTCTACAATGATCTCCCTTGCAATCTGGGCATAGTCTATTTTGGCTTGGGTGGTGATTTCTCCTGCGATGATGAGCTTGTCTGTTGTGATGAGGCATTCACAAGCGACTCTGGAGTCTGGATCTTGAACTAGGCAGGCATCCAAGATAGCATCAGAAATCTGATCACAAATTTTGTCAGGATGTCCTTCAGTCACTGATTCTGAACTAAAAAGAATTGGGTTTTGAGTTGTCATCGTGTTGGAAAAAAAGGATAAAAGTCAGATTTTTTTATCAAAAAAAAATCTTTTCGCTGAGGAAAAGACATCTTTATTTGAATCGCTGTGAATCAATCTAAGTATATATCTTTCCCATCTGGGGAGGAAGTAGCACCTTGTCCTTTGGGGGTAGGTTGCCGAGATGTACTAGCGAGCCTCGTCTCTCCATCTACTCTGGATATTTTGTAACCTCACTATATTTTTTTGGGATCTCAAATCAAGGGAGATTCTTTTTGATTTAAAGCTATTGTTGGATTTTCTCATTTTCTTTTCAAAAACTCTTGAAAAAACTCTAATCTTTCGTATCGTAGAGATAGTGAATCTGACTTTTTACTCTTTAAGCTCAAAATACCATGTACAAAAAATTCTGACTTTTTTTGACCCTAGGAATGCTTACCGTTTTAGCGGCATGTGGATCTAGCCAGCTAGTCAAAGAAAACACTAAAGTGACTTTTTCTTACCAAGGGATTGGAGACTATGGTCATGTAGCTGGACAGCAGACGATTGTGTTTGATCTTCCAGAAAATGATCTGTATCTAGCTTTGGCAGGGATGAAAAAGGGAGAGAGCAAAACTATTACTTATACTGATATCGAACATCTACATGATGATGATTTGATTTATTACTATCCAACTTCTCTCTTAGAAGAACTTGGTTTGGCAAGTTCTATTGGATCAACCCTTGAAATCTCTGGAAATACGGTTGTTGTGGCAGATGTGATCTCAGAAGGAGGTATCGAAAAAGCAGTTTTAGATCGTAATGCACTAGAGACGATTTTCCCTGGAGAATATCAGATCAATATCCTAGCAGTCCAAAAGATCTAAATTTCTTGTATAGACTTGAGCTATGAGTTTTCTTTAAAACGTCTTTTTAGTTTTATCATCAGGGATGGATCTTTTCAAGAGATTATTACTGACAAAATTTCCTCACTTTAGCTGAGCTGAAAATATGAACCCTATTTCAATGTTTATTGGTTTCATTTCTGCTAAAGAATTTTTTTCTATTATCAATAGAAAGGTGATTGAAAATCATAAACTGAATCTTTTTGATATTAATATTGATCCGATAGAATTCAAAATGGGTTTTGGAAACAATCCCAATTCTGGCCAAGAAAAAGAAGTAGAAAGATATTTTTCCTACTGTTCTGCTGCCAATCTCAATGGTTATCTTTTTTATAGTCCTGCCAATATTTCCAATGCTTTAGCGATTTTAGCATCACTTTATTTTGCTGAGAGGATGCAGGAGGAAGGAGAGACTTTTTTTCTCCATTTGCTTTATACGCTTTATTTGTTTTCTTTTACAGTTACTGCGAGGATCAAGGTTTTTCCTTTTGAGGGAGATCAAGAAAATTTTAATCGATTTGTAGAGACTTTTTTTCAAGCATATCTGGTGACGCTACAGCAGTTAGAAGTAGATATTTCTGATGAGAAATTTTTATCAATCAAAAAATCTTTACTCCAAGAGACGGATTTCTTTTTTCTCCTCTATCGTAGTTTCTTTAGACTCAATACCTTATTAGACCATTTGGGGAGCGATGAGGATTATCTGACTTGGATTTTAGGAGAATCTACTGAAGCCAAGCGGATTGCCAAATCAGATGCATTCAAGTCCCTTTATCAGACTACAAAATCTCGCTCAGACTTTTCTCCTCTAGAACAGGAAATTTTGATGAAAATCTGGCCAGCAGATATTTTGATCAAATATTTATATTCAGAGATGAGCCCTTTTCTCATTGCTCAAGAAGTGATCAGCAAAATCTATGATAAAGCAGCTTTGGATCCTTTGCTCAAAAGTTTTGTAAAATCAGATGCACATTTAGCAACTTTACTAGACTATTTGCTGGATTATAAAAAATTTAAATCAGGATTTTTTGATGGTTTGCAATCTGCATTGAGCAAATATTTTTCCAATCAAGAAGAACTCGATGATATTATCCAGGATTTGGATGAGATGATTTCTGCTATCGATCTAGAAGGAGATGATCTTGCGCAGCTTCAGGTTCCAGAGAGGATCAAACAAGAGTCCAAAATGACAGAAAAGTTGCTCAATTTTTATGTTACTTTTTTAGGAGGTTTGACGACAGCTAGAGGAGATAGTTTTTATCTTAGGATGTTCAAGGCTCCTTTGCTTCAAGAACTTTGTAGCACTTCGAGTTCAGATCTTTTGAGCATCCCTGAGCAGATGAGTTATTATAGTAAGATGATTTATTTGTACAATAAAAATCTCTACTACTATCATTACATCGATCAAAATATTAGAGCTGGGAAAAATAAATTTTCTCTCCCTACTCAGGCAAAAAGTCTCAAAATTGCTCCCAATTTTTCTACTGTCAAACTCTACAATCAATCTCTCTTTACTACCTTTTTCCAAGATATCAACCCCAGAGATACCAAATTATATATCAAAAATTCTCGCTTACTCAATCTTTTTAAATCAGTTTTTGGAGAAAAAATTTCTCACTATCTCAAACTAGATACTTCTGCATTTTTAGCTAGCTTTTATGGAAAGTTGATCGATTTTCCTTTTACTACAGGGACCTTGTCTCGCTTATTGCAGCAGCATTTCTGAGCGGAGGAATTGATCAATATGAAAAATAGTCTCTATTCTCTAGATTATCGGATCAATAGGGAGTTTACAGATCTTTTGTCTCCGTATCTGCTCAATAAAAAAATTTTTCATCCTGAATATATTTTTTCTATTTTTGCAGTCTTGAGAGAAACCTTTTTGGGGATGCTATTGTTGCTCCATCATGTAGAAAAAAGTAGCAAAAAAAAATTTGAATATAGTCAGGATTTTTGGTATTTTTATTTCAAAGAAGTCATCAATATTGATATCGCAGAGTATGGTTTCTCGTTCAAACAATTTCAGGATTTTGTTGAAAGTTATAAACCTTTCCTCGATCTTTGGATTCAATTGGATGATAACAAAGCTTTCTTTAGCTTGATCGCTAAAAATATCAAAAAATTTCTTTCTAAAAAATGAGAAAAACCTTTTGATGAACTTTTTTCTGGAGATGATCGTGTATGGTTTAGAGGGCTACTCAAAAATATTACTTATTACAACAAAAGATACTTTATCCCACAAGCTTAGGATAAGAGAAACTTCTATTGCTTAGCTGATTTTTTTACTTAACTTTTAGAATTCTGGAGCTTTTTTTTCTGAATGCTCTTGTTTTTCTATTGAAATGCGCACCTCTGCAATGATGTTTTTCTTTGCTCCTAAAACTTTAAAAACTAGTACACTATGTTGAGTTTGTTCAGATTTCTCTTCTTTAAAAGATTGATCTTCTTCGTGGAGAGTGATGGGAATTTTGATTTCTTCTCCCTGTTGAGGAAATCTCTCTAAGTAACTAGTGATAAAATATCCAAGTGTTGCAGATTCAAATTCTTCTTCGATTTCAAGATTGGAAAAATCTAGTTCTAGTACATCCAATACTTCATCAATTCTCGCATGAGATTGGCAGATCAAAGTGCCATTTCCATTCTCTTTTCTGATAGCCAGTATCTCTTCATCTACTTCATCTTGGATTTCTCAGAAGACTTCTTCTATGATATCTTCTAGACTAATTACTCCCTCTACTCCACCAAATTCATCGATCACGAGTCCAAGATGTTTGTGGGTTTTTTGAAATTTTTCTAAAATAGTATTGATTGGTTGAGTACCAGGGATTTTGATAATATTTTCCAAATCAAGATCTCTGAGTAAGGTATTTCAGGGAAATTGTTGTTTGTATCTGATCAATTCTTTAAAGGTGACAATCCTATCAATATCATCAATTCTAGTATGATAAATTGGGATACGAGAATACG
>CAYTFB010000039.1:0-6673 GCA_964437055.1 uncultured Candidatus Peribacteria bacterium | reverse complement strand
CAGCATTTTTGGGCCAGAAGGTGATCTACCACTGGATCGAAAGAAGAATTTTAGAGCCGATTATAAGGTTGGAGGAATGGATTGTGGAGAAGGTGCTTAAATATCAGCAGTAGATCATTTATATATTTTTAGTTTAGAGAAAGAAATGTTTCCAGATATTATTACAGAAAAAAAGAGCTGAGAAGAATCTTTTTTACAAAATGGGAAAAACTTAAATTTCAAAGTAAAAGATTTTTGGGGACGAGGATTTTCACAATTAGTAACAAATAATCTCAGAGGGATTCTGGCTGAATATATTGTTGCATCAGATATTGGCATTACTCAAACTCCTAGAGAAGAATGGGATGCCTATGATCTAATCACTGATGATAAAATCAAAATAGAAATAAAGTCTGCATCTTATCTGCAAAGCTGGCAACAAAAAAAATTCTCATCCATCTCTTTTTCCATTCGTCCAACCTATGGATACGACCCAGAAACTAAAGAACCTGATCAAGAACTTAAAAGACAATCAGATATCTATGTTTTTTGTTTACTGGCTCATAAAGATCAAGCAACTCTTGATCCGCTAGATCTTGATCAATGGATTTTTTATTTAGCACCAACTGAGCTCTTAAATAAAAAAGTGGGAAATCAAAAAAGTATTACTCTCAAAAGATTACAAGAAATCTGAGCACAAAAAACAAGTTACTGAAAAATCTATCCTACAATAAAGAAAATACTTGAAGAATAAAAACAATTCTGAATTCCTTTCCCTATTCAATAATAATCACCTCTCCATCTTTCAAAGTCTGATAAGGGATATAATTTGCCTTACAAAATTCCACTTCTAGATCAATGGCTGCAGACTCTGGATGATCTGACTGATAATGCGGCAATACAATATAATCCAAAATCCCCAATCCCTCCCAAAGAGTTTCTTGAAGCTCTGGATAAGGCATGAGTTCTGGCTGATCTACCTGCTGAAGTGCTTCTAAACTAGGAGCCAATACACAGACTCCTGCACTAAAGCCTGCATAGAGGAAATTCTCTCTTTCCATCCTTTGGATCAAAAAATCAAATCCTGATAGATGCATTGCTTGACGCAGGATAAAGGTATTTCCACCACGCACCCACACACCTCAGAGAGTAGCTAGTTTTTTTGCTAAAAGTTCAGATTTTCCAAAATACTCTCTTAGATCCAACATCTCTACTTCAATACCTAGTTCTACCAGACCTTGGATATGTTTCTCATTACTAGCAGCTCGAGCCTCAGGTTCTACTGCATCCATTGCATTAGGAATAAATCAGATTTTTTTGCCCTGAGCAAGTTGTTTAAGTTTTTCTGATTCTTGCCCAATTCCATAAGAAGAAAGATAAAATTTCATCTACTAGATCAAAAAAAGATAAAAATATTCAGTCAGGATCTTTACAAATCATACACTCCTACTCCCGGATAATAATACTCTATAATCTCATCATAACTCCAACCATACTGAGAGAGCACCTCTGCTCCCTGACCAGCCAATCCTACTCCATGCCCATTAAAATCACTACAAGGACCAAAATCTAGCATCGATTTGAGATAAGGAGTATCTTGCCATCCTCGTTTTTCTTTTCCTGAAATGGTAAATCCTGCAGAACAGTTGAAATACGGCAAGATAGGCAAATAACTCTGATAAAGCACCACTTGATTTTTGGTTGCTTCTAGAGCTTGGGATCGTTTTTTGAGGGTCTTTTCTGCACCAGCTCCTACATATTTTTGGAAAAAGTCTGGATCATCGATCGCCTGATAGTTCGCATTTTGGGGGATATTGGGATGGATATTGCCCCCTGCTGTATAAAAGAGTGCATAATTTTTGGCCAAGAGTGCCATGATCTTGTTTTTCCCTAGTGATTCTTGGTCATTGGTTTCTACTATCCCTTTGAGATACTCTTGGAATGGGAGAGCATTGAGCACGAGTAATCCCTGAACAAAGCTACCATCTATATTGGGATAGGACCCATAATCAAAAATGAGTTCTCCTCTAAAACTATTTCGAGGTATTCCAGCAAAGGACTTTCTCTCATAATTATCAATACTGATCAGATTTTGATTGCCCCTCAGGTTAATACTATCAGTTTTTTGAGGGCTTGCACCATCCAATTGGACACTAAAAGCTTTATTTTCTTTACGGATCTGGACCTGCTGAGCATCGTGGATCCATCCATTCATGGCTACCTTACAGCCTCCTGCACAGCTCAGCTCATACTGATTAAACTCACTACTCAGCTCATGGAGCAGAACCACCATCTCTCCATTGAGTGCCTGTTTGATCTTGGAAGCTGGGATTTTATCCTGGATTTTATTGCTCATTTTGGTTGCTAAAACAAGTTTTCCATATTTAGATTTAAGCTGATCTAAAAGCTGAGTCAATTTGGGAGCATCCTGTTCAAAAAAAGGCAAAAGCTGACGAATCTGACTTTTGGGATTACTGATAAAACGCTGTGCTCCTGTTGGAGAAAAACTGAGACGATCTTCTTTGATGATATTATTTTTGAGATTATTGGCTACTACAGCTCTGATATTTTCAAAATCCTCATACAAAGCTTTACCTGGACAAGCGGTAGCCGCAGTATCCTGATGCGTGCTGATCGCATAGCCCTGATGAGCCTGGAGATAAGGAGCTTTGGTGATTTGTCTCTGATAAGTCACTTTTTCATACGGATCAATACCATAATAGCGAGACAAAGCTGTCAAAAGACGGATCAATGCCGCTCTCTGCTCTGCAGTCACCGGCTGGATCTCAAAATTTCACAATAAAGAAATCCCCACACTCCTGATATTATTGTAGGAAACATGGGTTGCAGCTACTGCAGGTCCTCCTGCTTTCCCCTCATAGATGAGCCCTGAGGGATCGATGAGAAAATGATAGCCAATATCTCAAAATTTATTGATATGATCTTTGTAAATGAGTCTGAGGTGTTCTGTCACCTCCTCATAAGTCCAATCATCTTTATAAGGCATCGCTGTATGGTGGACAATGATTTTATTTTTCTCCTCAGTAAACATATCTTCACGGATCAATCGCAGATCTCCAGATTTTTTCTCTACATAATCGGGATATCGATCATAAGGATGATTAGAAGCATAGTAGCTATTGATTAGATTGGTTTTTTCCTGAGCGAGCTTTGCTTCCGCTGCCTTTTTCTCCTGCTCTGCCAGTTTTTTCTGGTACAAGTTAGGATTGGAGATTTTGAGCTGATCCATTTCGGCTTGTTGCTGCTGAGCTGCTCTAGCGGAGCGTTCCTCTTTGGATAAAGTGGTAAGTCTCGCTTTCTCATCAGCTCCTCGTGCAGCACGAGAAACCAGATTGATCCCTTCTAGATTCCAGCTAGCTCCTAAAGCAATATTTTGTCCTCAGATAAAAAATCCAACGATTCCCAATATCACTCCTATTCAGATTTTTTTTGCTTGATACATACTATACATACTACATAAGGGAAAGAAAAAATAAAATACTGACGATAATCTATTATTCTCATTGATACTGAAATCCATGAGCGTGTAAATAGCAAGATTACTGGAGACGAATTGTTTTGATTTGCTTACGATATCCCAGTTTTTGATAATGTTGATTAATTTTTTCTAGCAAGATTTGTTGCTCTCTAAAGATTTGGATCCTCAGCCCAGGATCTATCGGCTTGAGAAAAAGCGTCTGATAACGGAGAAATCCGGTCAATTCGGGAGTAGAGATCTCCTCGTCCTGATAGATAGGTAAGTCATAATGTTCCCTCACCACCTTGAGTGCCAAAGTACCGAGCATCCTATTTCACTGAAATTTATGAGCAAAACTTTTACGAGAAATATGAGAAAATTCACGCATCAAGGAGATAAACTAAGAACTAAAAAAATCTGATTTGAGCTCAACAGTAGCCACCGTACCAACAGCTGCCTCAGTAGGAAATCTGACTTGCAGATAATTGTCTGTCCATCCACGAGCCAATCCCTTTTGATGAGACTCAATCAAGACGGAAGCTGTGCGTCCAATATTTTTCTGGATAAACGCTGCTTTAACCTCCTCTCCTAGAGCAATCAACTTTCTATTTCTCTCCTTTCTCTCTGCATAAGGGAGCTGATCTGGAAACTTGGAAGCTGGAATCCTCTCTCCTCTATGATGATCAGAAAAAGGGAAAGCATGTAATTTATTGATCTGATAGTCCTGTACTCCTTGTAATATCTCTGCAAAATCCTCCTCCGTTTCCCCAGGGAATCCCGTGATCAAATCAGCCCCCAGAGAAAGATAATCCAAATCTGATCTCTGAAGTGATCTAAATTTTTGCAATACCGTTTCCAGTTGCTGTTTACTGTAACCTCTATTCATGCGATGCAGGATTTTATCTGAAAAACTCTGGATAGAAAGATGAAAATGAGGCAAAAATCTCGGATCTTGCACTGTTGCAAAAAACTCATCTGTCAAATACTGGGGATCCAGACTTGAGATTCTGATCCTCGGGATATCTGTCTCTCTCAGGATTGCTTGCAAAAGTTTGGGCAGCTGAGACTGCTCTGCATGGAGTGAGCTCTGAGCTCCTCGTGCTGCGAGATTGATCCCAGTGAGGACGATTTCCTGACCTCCATGAGCTTGGATCTGCTGGATTTCATGGATAATTTCTGCCAAATCTCTATTTCTATGTCTCCCTCTTTTGGATACCGTGAGGCAAAAGGAGCAATGATTGTCACAGCCATTCTGGATAATGACAAAACTCTTGGTCCAGAGCAGCTGCTCTGGTGACATAATCCCAAAACCTCCTAATCCTTCACTACTGAGGGGATCTTCTTGGAGGAGAACAATCCTCTCTGCATGGGATTTGAGCTCAGGATAATACTCATAAAAAATCTCATCTGACATTTGCTTCCCTTGGTGGATACTCCCACATCCGATGATGAGGACTTTTTTTCCAGCTTTGGCTTGCTCAAGAACCTCAGTAATCCATTTTGCCTTGGCTCTATCGGTCACCACGCAGGTTGCAATCAGATAAATATCCTCCTGAGGAAATGCATCCGTCGTCTGGAGGTAATGAATCCATTTATTGAGGTAGTATTTATTTACTTTACAGCCATATACTTTGTATTCCATCGAACTTCTATTCTAAGATAAATAAGAGGATAAGTTGATTTAATCATTTTACTTTTTCTCCTCTTTTTCTCCAAAAATTTCTTCTAGTCAGACCTTATCCCCTTTTTTGAAAAAATTTTGCTCATGGAGGTAAGGATCTAGATGAGGTTTTTTGCGCAAAAGATCATCCAAACTCTGGAGTAAAAGCTGATAATCTCCGGATTTTGGGTACACATAAGTAATAGGATCCAAAAGTCCAGTTGGTCTAATAATCTGCTCTACAATCTGCTGAGACAGTTCTAGTTCGTACTCTGCAGGAGTCGCCGAGAGAAAGATAGACTGCACAGACCTCTGTATCTTTGCTCAGAGAGCAAGTTTCTGATTTTTTTTCCTCGCAGTACGATTGAGAAGCTGAGAAGAGTTGCTATTTTTAGAAGTCAGATTCTCCTCTCCTTGGATCTGTTCATGAGCGGTAGAAACTAGTTCCAGTTCTGCTGAAGCCTGGTCCAGATCAATCTCATCCAAATCTTTCCATCCCAAAGTAGCTTCTAATTCTTCAAATCTCAGAGGCCTATGGTCAATAGCAGATGGCAGACGGAATCCATAACGGATCAAGTTATTTTTCCTTGCTCTATCTCCCTGTGCCATCGCTCTCAGCTGAGGAATCGTCATATGCGACTCATCGATAATCATCAAAAAATCTCCCTTGAAATAATCAAAAATGGTATTTGGTGGCTCTCCCGGTAGTCTATCATCAAAATAAAGAGAATAGTTTTCAATTCCATTTACAAACCCAGTCTCTCTGATCATCCTGATATCATATTCTACCCTTTTTTTGATCCTTTCTGCCTCAATCATCATCCCCATTCTTTCAAATTCCTTAATCCTGAGTTCCTTTTCTGCGTTAATCTTTGAAAGGATCAACTCCACATCTGAAGTATCCTGGAGAAACTGTGTTGCTGGTCGGAGGATCGCCTTTTTCTGTACATCCAGTAACTCATAACTCAGTTCATCCCTGACCTCTATCCTCTCTAGGGTCTGCTCATCAAAAAAACAGCGATATACAAACTTTTCTGTAGAGGAAACGATATCTAGTCTCTCTCCCTTGAGATCAAACATTCCGGCTTCTATTTTTCCTTGGATAGGTTTATATTGCATCTGGAGCAATTGCTTTTTGAGTGCAGAAAAATCATACTCTTGACCTACTTGGAGCTGGAGACAGTTTTCCTCAAAAAATCTACTCTGTCCTAGTCCATAAAGCGAAGAAGCTGAAGCCACCACGATCACGTCTTTTCTACTGAGGAGAGAGGCCATCGTCGCGAGTCTATATCTCTCGATATCCTGATTTACCAAAGCTTCTTTTTCGATATAGGTCCCAGAAGTTGGTAAATAACTCTCTGGCTGATAATAGTCAAAATAAGAGACAAAATAATGTACTGCATTATCTGGGAAAAAATATTTAAATTCTGTCGCCAATTGTGCAGCAAGCGTTTTATTGTGAGAAATCACCAAGGTTGGGAGCTGGAGATCCTGGATCATATTTGCGATGGTAAAGGTTTTACCCGTCCCGGTTGCTCCTAGCAAGGTAATCTGAC
>CAYTFB010000038.1:0-6942 GCA_964437055.1 uncultured Candidatus Peribacteria bacterium | reverse complement strand
CAAGAAAAAGAACTCAGAGAAAGCCAAGAGAATATCTTGAGAGTGGTAAAATTTGGGATCATTTATACCTTGATGATTAGTCTTTTCACTTATTTTGAACTTTATGATTATTCCTATACTGGATATTTGGAAGCGATTGTAATCCTCTTTTTGACGCGATGAATTTACCATAAAAGTAAATTATCTGCTATTGTTTTATTTTTATTTTTTCTTGGTAGTAAAGTCTTTTCCTTAGCTTATGGAAATTGGCCATGATTGGTGATGTTTTTGGTTTATATTTTATTTTTTATCTTATTTGGAGAGGGAATCTATACCACTCATTTATACAGCAAAAAAGAAAAAAAGAGTTTTAGTAAACTCCAAAAACTTAGAGATAGATTTCAATAAAAATGACCTTATTTTCTTTTAAAGAAAGTATTTGAAAATCTTGGATAAGCAACCATTAAATCAAAATCCTCCCCTGTTGAGTTTTTTCTATTTTTCATAACTTGAGTAATAAAGGCTCAATATCTTCTTCTAAAGCCTGCTCATGAATACCCAACTGCACAGACAAGGTTTTGAGTCCTACCGGACGATCAAAGTCGGACAATATCTGTAAATACTTTTTGTGTAAGAGAGTCATCCCTCCATCGTCAATTTGTACATGCTCCAAAAAATCAACCCAAGAATCCTGATCTAATTTGGAGATTTTTTTACTCACGACAAAATCTCTCAATTTGATGACAAAATTGTGGATTTCTCTAGGGACTCCAGAGTTTTTCTGGACAAAACTAGAGAGCAAAGAGAGATCATATCCTATCTCATAGAGATCTAAATAGTGCTGTAAAATTCTGGCTTTTTCACCATCAGTATAATCCATAAAATGAAACTGATAAACAAACCTATTTTTCATCGGTTGAGACATCGTTTCCGGTTTGGTTGTAGCTCCAACCAAGGTAAAAGGATTGATAGGAATCCTCACATTTGTCCCTTCTGGCATGACCATATCTACCAGAAAATCTTCCATAGCAATATAGAGAATCTCTTCTAAAGTAGGTTTGAGTCTATGGATTTCATCAATAAAAAGTAAATCTCCTGCTTCTAAGGTATTGAGAACACTGATCAATTCACTTGGTTTAGATAAAGCATAACCGGTAACGATTTTGATATCACTTCAGAGTTCTCTAGAAATAATGCTTGCCATAGTAGTTTTACCAAATCCACTAGGTCCAGAAAAAAGAATATGTCCAAGTTCTCCTCCTCTTTTTTTTGCACTATCAATTGCAGTAGCAAGAACTCCTTTGATAGATTCTTGGCCCACAAAAAGCTCAAAACTATCTGGTCTTTGGGTAAATATTTTATTATTATTGGTCTCTGTGGAGATTTTTTTAATTTCCATACTTTTTTTGACAACTAAATATTCTCTCTCACTATGAAGATCTTCCTTAAAAATGCAAGGAAATCTATCGTTTTTTTTCTTTTAAACGATTGATATAATCTTTATGATTATATAATCCATCTATCCAATATTCTACTTTTCATGGTAGCTCTGAATTTCTCATTTCGAGCAGAATTCTATAACCATTCTTTCCAAATTCTATAGCCAATGCTCCTACATCCTTGATATGCAAATCATTTAAATTCGAACAAAATAAAGCTTCAAAAAAGGCTTTTTTCCCAACATCTCTCAGAAATTTACGTAACTGTTTACGCAATGTTTTTGCATTAATAATCTCATACTCATTATCTAGTAATTTAATTACAATATCCAATATGAGGTCTTTATCCACAATTTTTAATAATCTATTGTTTGGGATTTTACTCACCTGCTTATCTGAAAGTATTCACAACTCTTGATCTGTCAGATTATTCCAATCTATCTCTGACACATTAAGTGGAAGAAACTCTCATTGAGAGAGAGATACTGGATGATCAATAGGGGAAGTATTTCAATGAGAATAAATCTGATTCTCAGATCTTAATGATGTACCTCTTCATTCAAAAAACAATAAATCAAAATTAGCTAGATCTAATCTATCTTTTTCATCTCTAGAGGGAGAGGAAAGACTAAAATCATTGATACCCATAACAATCTTCAGCTACAACTAAAAACATCACACATCAACTATAGTATTTCATAAAAAAAATCAATACATAGTTTACTCTAACAATTTTTCTTCTAATTCAAAAAAATCTGATGTATCCATCTGAGTTAGAATTTTCTCTTTGAAGAGTTGCAGCATCGGAGCATCAGAGCTTTCTTCTTGCTGATAAATCATCCAAAGTGCAAGAATCATCTCTTCATTGGTTCCTACACATTCAAAAGGTTTAAAACCAGAAATTCCTAATAATTCTTCAAAAAGAGGAACTAACGCGATATTTTCAAATAAATCTTGCCCAAAAATCTGATTTACTTGTTCTTTCCCAACAAATACTCTCAACATACTATAAACAAAAGCACATTTAGGACACACTCAACATCGTAGCTGATCTGCGGAAAGTTTAGGACCTATCTGATGAAAGTTTCTATTGCAACTAGAAAAATGATAGAAATACTGAGAATATTTTGCAAACTCTTTGACAACTCTAATCTCATACCAATTTCTCAAAGGGCTATAAATTCTAAAATCCTCACTAATGAAACTTTTGACATAGTTTTGAAAAAGTTGTTCAAACTCTAGAGACTTACTCCACTGATGATTGACCTCAAGATCTAAATAGTGAATATTTCCTTCATCTGCACTTTTTTCTAGAGAAGTAACTACTCTATTGTAGCCATAAAGGTAGGCAATCATCAAACTCACAAAAGAAATAATTCCCGTAATTGGTAAATGTCCATCATAATAACCCCATGCTGTTAGTTTTTTGAGTTGCTGAAGATCTAGAGTTCTAGAAATGATCAGTCTTTTGATTCCAGTTGCTGGAGTAGCTAAAGTATGCAAAGGATAATCTTGCCCGAAGGAAAACAAATCAAATACTGAGGACTCTTGTCTGAGTAGTTCTGCAGAAACTAAGGAATCTTTCCCTCCTCCAAAAAGCAGCAAATCTCTCTGGCCAGATAAGCTAATTTTACTATCATAATTGGGTGCTAATGTACTACTTTCAAAATTGGCTAGATTGCGAAAATCAATTTGATTTTGATAAAAAAATTCTCCTAAACCTTTGAGATAAAAGGTTCTCCAAAAAATTTGTTGCTGAGTATCTAAATCTAGAGTGTTTACAACAATTTTGGCTGTAGGATAGAGTTTATAATAACTAATTCCCAATGCAAGATGAAGGTGAGCAAGTAACTTCTGAATTTCCGATTCTTTAATCTCTTGCAAAGGGAAAGAATTCTGATCTTTCAAGGGAGCGAAAACAATTTCTTCCACAAAAAACTCCTCATTATCAAAATGGTAATGAAAACGAGCTAATAATTTTGCATTATCCCACTCAACATGGGAAATAGTAAACTGGGAAAATCACTTCATCTCTCAAAAGTTCAAATAATAGTAAGTACAAAAAATTGAATTAGACGTACCAGAGATAATTAAGATTGGAAGAAAAAATCATAGCTTACAATCATCCTAGTCACTATTTTCTGTAGCATCATTAGAGCCAGATTCTATCGTATCTTCAGAATCTTCTACTTCTTCTGTACTTTTTTCAAAGAGGCCTCCTGTCTGAGAATTTTCATCAGATTTTTTCTTTTCTTCTTTATATTGAAGATTTTCTGTTTTTTCTTCTCGAGGACGATAAATAGATTCAATAGGTTGATTTACCATATCATAAAGTGGAGTTTCTGGTTCATCCAAACTGATATCATTTGAATGTAAAGTTTTCAACTCTCCATTGGTAAATCTAATCCTAATCGCCCCTTCTATGATAGAGATTCCTCCCTCAAGGGCATCATTTCCTGTCATCACTACCTGTCCTTTTCTCGCTCTCCTCCAGATTTTAAGATCTTCTAGAGTGATGAGTTTACCTTTTTTCTGAGAGTGAATCAAAATAAATGGTTCTCACTGATGCAAAAACATATTTGCCACTTGATCTCCTTCTTGGAGTTCTATCGCTTTGACCCCTCCTGCGGTTTTTCCCATCGCCCTCACCTCATCAGAAGGAAATAGCAACATCCAACCCTGTTTGGTAAGAATACCTGCATTATCTCAATCATTTACTGGTAATACTTTTAAGATTTTTTCTCCTTTTGCTAGAGACATAATCGTAGTTGGAAATTTTTTGAAACTAAGAACCAATTCTTTTTTGATTTTTTTGATACTATTTTGATCAGTGAGGAAGAGTAGATAATCATATTGGAAATGCAAGGTTTTTGCAAAGATGATCTTTCCTTTGAGGCCAAAATGTTCTTTGAGATTGAGAGAAGGTTTGGAGACCGTAAACTGCCCAAAATCTTTAAGCCTCTCTACTACCAACTCTCCCCTATCTGTGATCACAATTAGATTGTCTTGGTTGTGAGTATAGATGAGATCCAAAGTTTCTTCTGGGATATTTTGGATTCTAGTCTGGTAAAGCACTCTGAGAGAATAATCATCTCCTATCCAACAAATCACATCTTCCTTGATTTTATCTGCTGCCTGTTGAAGTGCTTTGAGATTTCAACCAATATTATAGACACTCAAATCATTAGACACCTCTGTTTTTCTCTCATCTCCATAAGTTTTTTTCATATAGTCAAATTCTGATTTTACTAGTTCATCAAGTTTTACTGGGTCACTAACGATCCCTTCTAAATATTCAATCAATCTGAGTTTTTCTTCTATTTCATCACTAATCTTGATAATTTCCAACCCTACCAATGATTGGAGTCTCATCAAAAGAATATATTCAGCCTGATCCGCACTAAAATCAAACTTATCCATCAAATTTTGCTTTGCATCAGCTTTATTTTCAGATGCCTTGATAGTTGCAATTACCTCATCAATAATATCGATCGCTTTTTTGAGTCCTTCTAAAATATGGAGTCTGTCTTTTGCTTTTTTGAGCTGATAACTAGATCTACGATATACCACCTCTCTACGGAAAGTTACAAATTCCATCAAAAGATCTTTGATATTGAGGAGCCTTGGTTGACTTCCTTTTTCTATCAGGGAAATATTGTTGAGATTAAAGTTATTTTGAAGGTCTGTAGATTTGTAGAGTTGAAATAAGATTGCTTGAGGATCTACATCTTTTTTGAGATAAATCGCAATTCTGATATTATTTTTATTAGATTCATCACGGATATCTGCAATCCCTTCAATTCTTTTGTCTACCACTAGTTCTCAGATTTTGGAAACTAAGGTAGATTTATTTACTAGATAAGGAATTTCATCAATCACAATTACATGGGCTCCTTGATAAATCTCATCATGAGTTTTACCACGAACAGCGATTCAGCCTTTCCCTTTTTTGTATACTTCTAAGATATTATTACTATCAAAAATCACCCCTCCTGTAGGAAAATCTGGTCCTTTGATAATTTGCATAATCTCTTCAATACTCACCTCAATAGCTTGTTTGATCTCACGACCCTGTTCATCAATTCCTACTACTTGTTCATGTCCTTCCTTTTCTAGGAGCAAGATACTCGCATCCAAAACCTCATTGAGATTGTGAGGAGCCATATTGGTAGCCATACCTACTGCAATACCCATTGTCCCATTGCAAAGATGGTTGGGAAATTTGGTAGGGAGCATAATTGGCTCTTGGAGGGAACCATCAAAATTATCTCTCCAATTTACCGTATCTTGGTCGATATCTTGAAGCATCTCTTCTGCAATTTTGGTCAATCTCGCCTCAGTATACCTCATCGCTGCAGCACCATCTCCATCGATAGATCCAAAATTTCCTTGACCATCAACTAGAGGATATCTCATTGATCGAGGTTGTGCCATCCTCACCATTGCTTCGTAGATAGAAGAATCTCCATGCGGGTGATATTTTCCCATCACATCTCCGACGATCCTCGCAGATTTTTTGTGCTTTTGATTATAAAAATTTCTATTGTCATACATCGAATACATAATTCTCCTCAGTACCGGTTTGAAACCATCTCTAGTATCAGGTAATGCACGAGAAACAATCACTGACATCGCATAATCGATATAAGACTGGGTGATCTCTTTTTCGATAGAATCTGGGATAATATTGCGTTTTTCTAACTCTGGAGTCATAATCATCAAATAGTGCAAATAAAAAAAATCTGAGACAAAAATCAGCTAATTTATAGAAATAGTAGGTCTGATTGCAAGCAAAAATAAAACCCATCACTTGACATTAGAAATTCTGTGGTATTATAAAACAATGCTATCTAAAATAGATATACTCTTTATTTTAAATAAAATTTTGAGAAAACTTGCAGAAAGAAAAAAAATCAGTATCATATCCTTGATTAATTTTTATTTTTATCATTTATTTATTGATCGATGATCATCACCTTAGGAGGAAAGGCTGGAAGTGGCAAAGGAACTGTTGCAAAACTTTTAGCAGAAAAACTCGGATATCACATTATCTGAATTGGTGCAATGAAAAGACAGCTTGCAGAAGAAATGAACCTCAGTATCTCTGAATTTAATCAACTAGGAGAAAAACCAGAAAATCAAAAATCTTTTGACCTCAAATATGAAGATTTTCAAAGAGGTTTAGATCCTAGTGAAAAAATTATCTTGGATAGTAGATTAGGATTTTTGTGTCAACCAAAAGCTTTTAAAATTTTTTTGGATATTGAAGATAGCATAGCTGCTGAAAGGATCTGGAAAGATAAAAGAACTACTGATAGCTTTAAAAAATTAGAAGAAGCAATAGCAACTACACAAACTAGGAACCAAGAAGATCAGCAAAGATTTATAACCCTCTATAAGATAAATATTTATGATTTTCATCATTATGATCTAAAGATAGATACAAGCAATCTCAATCCAGATGAAGTAGTAGAACTAATACTACATACCTTTAATCAATGGAAACAAAAAAAGAAATAAAAAA
>CAYTFB010000037.1:1655-6958 GCA_964437055.1 uncultured Candidatus Peribacteria bacterium | reverse complement strand
TCTCTCTGTGCCTGAGTACTGTCAATCAGAGGATTGTACATAGCAAAAAGTAGAGCAATAATCTCTCCAGTATTTAGTTGCTCTGATCTGATTCCCATTCCATTTAGTCCCTCTTTGACTAGATTGATTCTGGTATCTAATTGTTTTTGCCCTTTGACAAAACTCCTATATCTCGCCACAATACTCTCTATATCATCTTTGCTGTTGAGTGCATTCATAAATTTTTCTCGCCAAGTTTTTTTAACAGCTTCTGCATCCTTATTACTTTCATAAAAAGGAATCACAAGATAAAACTCTTTGACATAGACTAGTCCCTGTTTCATATTAATATCTTCCAAAAAGCGATAATAGTTTTTTCATTGTTTTTTGATCGCTGGATGATCAATTTTTTCTATATTTTGATTGACATAATAAAGGTATTCTCTGAGATCTAGAAAAGTATTGCGGATCAAAAATTGTATCGGAAATTCTAAACTATTGAGAAATCTTTTGTACTGTTCCAGCACAATCTGAATCTCCTGAAAATTTTTGAGATCTAGATTGATTCCATCTACTTTGAGGATTGCTCTGATTCCATGATCTTTGAGGATCAGGTAACCATCCTTGATCTCAGAAATCGGCAACATTGTCTCAGTATTAAACTGAGCATCACCTTTTCCTTTTTGAATTTTCGCATTTTCCTCACGATTAAAAAACATGACTAAACAAACGAATTAAAGAATAAATAACTTAAAGCTGGATCTGCATATAATTGTTTTTCATAAATGTTAAACATAAAACTAACAATTAACCAAGAAAGGCCTAACACAAGCACTACAATCACTACAACCTTGAGTGTAGATTTGACCTTTCCAAATGCCTTATCATCACTACCAACCATATAAAGATAAAAGGCATAAATCGTTAGAACTAATAAAATAAAACTGACGAATCACAAAAGATAATTTAAAAGATATTTAATATAATAAAGTGCTTTTTGCTCTCCCTCATATCTACCAATATCAAGTTTAAAAATACCCAAAGCTTGGGAAAAAAGACTCTCTTGGCGCAAATCTCCTCCGAGAATACCCTCCTGATATACCATAGTTCCAAACTCTAAATCAACATTTTCTCCTATCAAGGGTTTTTCACCCAACTGATAATGTAAATCATAAGGATCAGTATTTGCCAAGACTTCCATTCCTCCTCACCCCCAAAACACTACTCCGAGTAGAAGTAATAGATAAGGTAGATAGTGATTAATTCTTTTTTTCATTAAAGAAACTTTAAGGGTAAAAGTAACTTAGGCTCAAACAATCAGATTTAGTAACCAAAAGATTAAACTCACAAAAAGCCAAGAAAGTCCGATTCCAATAAGAGCAATTCAAACTTTTTTAATATTTTGTATCCCAGTTCCTGTAGCCTTTTCATCCCCTGCAGCAGTCAATATTTTGAAACCACCAATCAATAAAATGACTAAAGCAACTACTGAGGCAAATCATAAAACATAATTGATAATAATCTTTATAATTTTCATTGTTTTTTGTGTTGCACTACTATGATCTTCTATGGTAGTTTTTTGTGATAAAAGATTTTCTATTTTTTGACCATCTTCTTGCCCCTCAATAGCAGCTTGCATCCCCTCTCTGACAGGATCTTTTGATCCTAAATGAGGATCTAATACTTGTTCTGAATCTTTCGTCAAAATATCTGCTAATGTATGCGTAGAACTAACTTCTGAAACCGCTAGCACTTTCAATGAAAAAAATAAGAAAAAAATAAACACCGAAGTTAACAACAAAAACTTTACTCATCCTTTAATATATTTCATCCAAGGAAACTATGAAATAAAATACTGCAACTCAAGTATACTCAGAAATTTTGAAAAAGCAAATTTTAGACAAAAAAACATGATCTAATAAAAGAGCACAAAACAGAATTATATTTAAAATAATTAAATCTAAAATGATATGTGGAGTAGTGATTTTTGCTATACAATAAAACAAAAAATAAAAGCTCTCTTGCATTTCACAGAGAGATCCATATATCCAAAGCGTTATTTTTTTCTTAAAAAAGTATGCAAACAAAATCTGTAGTCATCCTAGAAAATATCAGAAGCGCTTATAATGTAGGAAATGTAATCAGAACTGCTGATGCTCTAGGATGGGAAGTTTGGATCTGTGGATATACTCCCTCTCCTCTCGATCATCCCAAAGTCAAAAAAACTTCTCTAGGAGCAGAAGAATCAGTAGCCATCCAACAGTTTAATCATAGCGGAGAAGCTATTGTGCATGCCAAAGAGGAAGGAATGCTAGTCATTGCAGCAGAACTTGATCCTAATGCGATCAATCTCCAGGATTTTGAATGGAATCAAGTATCAGGATCTCTGGCTGTGATCTTTGGAAATGAGGTAGAAGGAGTTCTCCCTAAAACTCTAGAATTAGTAGATCAGATCATCCAGATCCCAATGCAAGGAGTCAAAGAAAGTCTCAATATCGGACAAACTAGTGCCATCTTTATGCGAGAACTTGGAAAAAACAGTGAACAAAAATCATAAAGAAACAAAAAAAAAAGACTTTGCAACAATAAAATATTTATCTTCTCACTTTATTCTAGATGTTCAAAATAATCCGAAATAGTATGTATTTTTTGATAGATTTTATCATCCACATTGATGTCCATCTCTGAGAAATCATCAATGCTTTTGGTAATGGGAGCTATGCAATTTTATTTGCGATTATTTTTGTAGAAACTGGTCTGGTGATCATGCCCTTTTTACCAGGAGATTCTCTCCTCTTTGCTGCAGGAGCTTTTGCTGCGAGGGCTGATATTATGCTCAATATCTTTGTACTACGAGTAGTCGTATTTATCGCAGCAATTATCTGAGACACAGTAAACTATGAAATCGGGAAATATCTAGGAAACAAAGCCTTTCAAAAATATCCTAAAATTTTCAAACCCAAATATCTAGAAAAGACAGAATCTTTTTATGAAAAACATGGTCCGATGACTATTATCTATGCCAGATTTGTACCAATTGTGAGGACTTTTGCTCCTTTTATTGCAGGATTTGGGAAAATGCATTATTTCAAATTTCTCTCTTATAATGTGATTGGAGGATTTATTTGGACAACCCTCTTTCTCTGGATTGGATATTTTTTCTGAAACCAACCTTTAGTGCAAACAAACTTTACTTTGATTATCTTTGCCATTATTGGAATATCAGTACTACCGATGATCATAGAATGGATCAAACACAAAAAAACAGAAAAAAATCTCAAAAGCAGATAAATAATTAAAATTTCTTGCTTTTATCAACATAAAAAATATGCTCTAGGATAAGTTTTATCCTTTGTTTTTAGATTATGCCAAAAATAAAAGTACTACTCGGATCTTTGGGAATCTTTTTGTTTTTACTTGGATTAGTTTTTTTCCTTTTTCCGATTGAAAGTATTCGTGTAGTAGTAATTATCATAGCACTTGGGATGATTATATCCGGAGGATTTGCTGTTTGGATCGCTCTAAGAGAAACCGAGCAAAATTTTAGAACTCTGACATTTCTCCTTGGAACGATAGATGTAATTTTGGGAATTGTGTTTCTCAGCGCTCCGGGTCTCGCAAATATTATTGGATCCTTTATCGTAATACTGATTGGACTAGGAATCTCAGTACAAGCATTTTTTCTCCTACAAGTGGCATTACAAAAACAAAAAGCTGGTATTGGATCAGGATGGATTCAGTTTCTCTGAGCAACAGCACTAGGAATCGTATGACTTTTTATGATCATCAATGCTTTTTGGAGTTTTATGCTGATGACAAGAGTAATGGGATTATCTTTTTTGATCGCGGGAATTCATATCCTTGTTATCAGTTTTCAGCTTAAAAATGAGCAACTCATTATTATCCAGGGACAAGGAGTACTACTAGATCCAACATTAGATGCTGAAGAAGATATTCAATAAAATATTGAAGAAGATATTCAATAAAATATTGAAGAAGATCTAGAACTCCTCATTAAAAAAAATCGCTTGCATTCAAAATCTATTTGATTATAAGAAAATAGCACCTAAACACAAATAGTGATACATTCGAAATAATGGTGCTTTAAATCTTTATTTTATTATCTTAGGAAAGACAATGACCAAACTTATTCCACTAGAAGATCAGGTAATCCTCAAATCAATACCTGAAGAAAATGTAACTAAATCTGGGATTATTCTCCCTGACTCTCAAGAAAAACCAAGTAAAGGAGAAGTGATTGCAGTTGGACCAGGCAAAATGCTAGAAAATGGACAAAGAGCTCCAATGGAAGTTGCGGTAGGAGATGTGATTTATTTTTCTAAGTACGCTTTAGAAGAGATTAAAGTCAAAGAAGGAGACCTAGAAGTAACCTATCTCATCATGAAACAAAACTATATTTTGGCAAAAGAAGCATAGTAATTTAAAAGTCTGATTTTTATTCTTTTTGTCTTTAGATAATGCTCAAAAAATATTTCTTTGCATGAATGGTGATGCTACTAGGATCGGGTCTCAGCCAAGTTTCTGCATTTACCGAATTTGATGCACTCAAACGAGCTCATGAAGAAGAACTCTTTAGCATGGATACTACTCTCTCTTCTGAAAAAAAACTCCAAAGACAAGAAGCAGCTGGTATTTTCACCAACTTTATTAAAAATATTGTACGCAAGGATTTTTTGACTAACCCTTGTAAAGCCAAAGACCTCAATGGTGTAGACAAAAAATATCAAACCGATGTTGAAACCCTTTGTGAATATGGAATTATGCAAGGAGAAGATAACAAACTCCTTCCAAAACAAGGACTCACAAGGGCTCAAGCTATCGTTATGGCAGTCAGAATTCTTGATGGTCCTCAGAGAGAAACCGTATCTCAGGGACAACACCGAGCGGAAAACCACTACAAAAAAGCTAGAGATCTTGGAATTGATACCAAAACCATCAGTGTTGTAAAAAATCAGACGATTTCTTTCCAAGAGTTGATCAATCTTTTATATATGAGTCAACATCCAGATGAGAAATCTGAAAAAACAACCTCCAACACTACAAGCAACAAAACAACTACTAGCGCTAGTAGCAATAGAGAATACACAAATTCAAATGATATTCTCAATGCATTAGCAGAGATTCTCAAAGACTAATAACTTAATTAGTACCAATTTAACACAAAGTATTTTATACCTTAATATAATAATCATTATGGCAAAGACAATTATTTATGGAGATGATGCCAGAAAGCAGATTTTTTCTGGGATTGAAATGGTTGCAAGCGCAGTAAAAGTAACCATGGGACCTAAAGGGAGAAATGT
>CAYTFB010000037.1:0-1555 GCA_964437055.1 uncultured Candidatus Peribacteria bacterium | reverse complement strand
ATTTCTGCTCAGGATGAAGAAGTAGGAAATCTGATTGCAGATATTTTTGATGAGGTAGGAAAAGATGGGACTATCACGGTAGAAGAAGGACAATCTATCGGACTAACAAAAGAAATTAAAACAGGAATGCAATTTGACCAAGGATATTCTAGCCCTTATTTTGTGACTGATACTCAAAGATTGGAAGCAGTGGTAGAAAAACCTTATCTTCTCATTACCGACAAAAAAATCTCAAATATGAAAGAGATTATTGGAGTACTCGAAGCAGCAGCAGCTAGTGGACACAAAGATTTTGTGATCATCGCTGATGATGTAGAAGGAGAAGCGCTTGCTTCCCTCGTGCTCAATAAAATCAGAGGAATGCTCAATGTTTTGACGATCAAAGCACCTGGATTTGGAGATAGAAAAAAAGAATTGCTCCAAGATATCGCAGTAGTGACAGGAGCTACCGTAATCACCGATGAACTCGGACTCAAACTAGAAGAAGCAGGAATCGAAATGCTCGGTAGAGCTGATAAAATTATCGCAAATAAAGATCATACCATCATCGTCAAGGGACATGGAGAGGAACAAGCGATCAATGAAAGAGCAGATCAAATCAAAGCACAGATCGGTATCACTACTTCAGACTATGATAAAGAGAAACTCATCGAGAGACTGGCAAAACTCGTAGGAGGAGTTGCAGTGATCCAGGTAGGAGCTGCTACAGAAATGGAAATGAAGAACAAAAAATATAAAATTGAGGATGCACTCAATGCAACCAGAGCTGCAATCGAAGAAGGAATCGTTGCAGGAGGAGGAAGTGTACTGCTTCAGCTTTCTAAAGTATTAGAAGACTTTGTGGTAATAGATCCTGATGAACAGGTAGCGATCCAAATCGTCAAAGATGCCATCCAATATCCGATCAAGCAAATCGCAGATAATGGTGGATTCAAAGGTGATCGAGTAGTAGAAAAAGTAAAAGAATCTGAAGATATCCACTACGGTTTTGATGCCAAAGATGGAAAGTTCAAAAATCTTTTTGAAGCAGGAATCATCGATCCAGCAAAGGTGCTGAGAGTTGCATTACAAAATGCAGTATCTACTGCAGTGATGTTTCTCACTACTGAGACGGTGATTGTAGAAAAGAAAGAAGAAGGTGGTGCTCCAGCAATGGCTCCAGATATGGGTGGAATGGGAGGTATGGGAATGTACTAGAAAATATAATATTCCAAAATCAACCATTTATAATAAAAAGAACTATCGGATCACTTTTCGGTAGTTTTTTGATCAAGCAATAAAACAAAATCATAGTTCTCAAGCTAGAGGAAAAAATACTTACAAAAAATTTGACAAAATACAAAAATAATATATAATATATTTGTTAATAAGTCAATAGCTCTATCGAAATAAGAAGCGCGCATCTGTAAGATACAGTTTATATCGATAGACTACCTACTTATTGACCACCTGATGACTTGTTTGAGATAGTGAGGGCAACCTGAACAAGCAGATCAGATTTATGTCTTTATGAAAAAATGGGTTCTACGCACACCATTTATTTCGTAAAAAGACA
>CAYTFB010000036.1:0-6970 GCA_964437055.1 uncultured Candidatus Peribacteria bacterium | reverse complement strand
TTACAAGATGTTTTTGATCGTCAATTTTCATATAATACACTATTTGAGTTTATCTCCCATTTTCAATCTTTATATCTTACATACATTCATCGTTTGGTTTCAAGAGGGACTTTTCCTCTTTTTTTAAATCCAAACTCCACAAGATAAACCTTTTGTATAGCTGTATTTTTTCAAGTAAGTTCTGTAAACTTCAATCCTTCAAATCAAACAACATCATGTAGTCGATTATAAAATCCCTCATAGTCATTTCCCTGTTGTTTAAATTCTTCTGAAAGTAAACTATATGCTCCTGTAAAATTGTTATTTTCTATTTCTGAAAAATACGACAATAATGTAGATTCTGCTGTATTTCAATCAATTTTTTGATCTATAATAGTAATTTTATTTGAAAGATTTGTCCATCATCGAACCATTAAAATTAATGCAAAAACTCATCAAATATCTGCGATCCTTCCTATGACAGTCCATCAATCTTTTTTAAATTTTATTTGAACTGTAGTCCATCGTTTTTTTATTTTCATCAAAGCTTTAAATCATTAAATCCTAAACAATTCCTCCTGCACCTTCCTCCATCCTTCCATCAAAAGCTCCCTGCCCCCTACCTGCCTGGTAAAATCCACTACCGTCATATTTCCACGACCATAGAGCTTGATGATTTCACCCATCTTGGACTGTACCAGCTCCTCACTCCCATGCTCTACATAGTAAGCCAACAGATAATCCAGAAACCCCTTGGCAGTGAGATTTTCTACCTGAGCCAAAAATCCCTGCTCCATCACCCATGCCACTCTCTCCTGCCTCGTCTTGATCTCCTCTCCATAAGACAGATGCGTCAAAATATCAAAAATATCGCTCTCTGGAGCATCAAACATCTGCTGGAGCTGCTGAAACTGCTCCTGATCTAGCCCAATAGACTTGAGTTCTAAGAGGAGCTGTTCTCTGGTCCTAGGATCTGCTCGGAGAGAACGAAGCTGCTCCTCAGAGTGATAGAGTGCTGGTAGTTTCCCTAGCAAAGACTCTAGATACTCGGTAGCAGAAAGCGGTTTTCCACTCTCATCGATATATCTGGTCTCAATATTGATGATCCTGAGCTCTCTATTACCAGCAAGTTGGACTCTGAGTTTCTGTGGTGCTGAAGATCTTTCTTCGTTGTTATCCTCATCGCGATCCTCAGCGTGGCGATCCACTTCCTCCACAGCATCCGTCTCTGTAGTGCTAAGCTCGACCTCTCCATCCCATTCTGGATCATAAAAGAGATTGCTTGCTCCAGTAAAATCAATAATCGTAAAATAATCCTTTCCATCAAAAACTCTCGTCCCACGACCGATGATCTGTTTAAATTCTGTCATACTCCCGATATTTCTCAGGAGCACAATGTTTCTAACATTTTTGGCATCCACTCCAGTGGTCAGCATCTGGCTACTGGTCAATATCGTAGGGATGGTTTTGCTATTATCCTGAAAATCTTCCAAAAACCTTCTCCCAATCTCTCCCTCATTGCTCGTCACTCTGACGCAATAGTTGTTGTCTCTACTTTGTTTGTGGCGATTGATCGCATCTCTGGTAGAGGCCGCATGCTCCTGATCCACACAAAAGACAATCGTCTTCTCATCGATCTGGATCTGCTCCAGGAGCTTTTGAGCGATAAAATCGATCCTCTCTGGCACGATAATATTTTTGTCAAAATCCTTGATTTCATAGAACTCTTTGGTTTGATCTCCTCAGAGGATTTCCACATCAGAGTCAATCACTAGCTCATCAATATTAGTCTGAATCCTTTTGACCTTGTAAGGAGTCAAAAATCCATCATTGATCCCTTCTTTGAGCGAGTATTCATACACTGGCTGCCCAAAGTATTCGTAGGTATTGATGTTATCATCTCTTTTAGGAGTAGCAGTCATCCCGATCTGGATCGCTGAGGCAAAGTATTTCAAAATCTCTGCCCAGTTTCCCTCCTCTTTGGCTCCTCCTCTATGACATTCATCGATGATAATCAAATCAAAAAAGTCTGGCTCATACTGACGATAATATCCTCCGACTTCTTCTGTTTTGAGCAAATCCTGTGAACTATCTACAGCATCCAACAACTCTTCTGCTGAGAAAGTATCCAGCTCCTGATCCTCTCCTGCGATGATCGCCTGATAGATCGCAAAAAAGATGTTTGCATTAGTCGGTACTTTTCAGAGCGCTCTTTTGATCTCTTTTCCTCTAATCCATTTGCAGTCTTTTTCTAAAGGGTTGAACGTATTGATGGCTTGCTCGATCAAAATATTTCTATCCGCCAAAAAGAGGATACGAGGTCTACGATTGAATCCATGTTTGGACCATCTGGCTTGCAAGAGTTTATAAGCAATCTGAAATGCGATATAAGTTTTCCCCGTCCCTGTAGCCAAAGTCAGCAAAATCCTTTCCTCTCCAGCAGCGATCGCACTCAATGCTCTGGTAATCGCCAAATCCTGATAATAACGAGGCCTTTTACTACTATCAATATAGTAAGGAATCGAGAGAATTTGTTGTCTAATAGTAGCGTATTCATCAGTATATCTCTCATACAAATCACTTGGACTAGGAAAAGCAGCAATCAGATTTCCGATCCCAGCATCCCTATCCCATTCATAGATTTCTTGCCCATTGGTGCTATAGACCCATCTGACTCCGAGCTTTTTTCCATATTCTTTGACTTGTTCGAGTCCTTCTGTAGGAGGTAGTCAGTATTTTTTGGCCTCTACAATAGCTAGATTAATCCCATAATCCTTGAGCAAATAATCTACAAAGGATCTTTTCCCTCTTTTTCCTCCAGGAAGTTTGCGCCCATCAGTAAAATATCGCTCTCTGGTGATCTGCGATTCTTCTCGCCCTTGGGCATAAAGCATTGGATCGATAAATTTGGATCTCGTGTCTGACTCTGAGTACATTTTTAGCAAAAAATAAATACTGACTTTACAAGTCTTTTCTTTACCTTACTTATAGCAAATCCCTCCCTCGCTGCAAGTCTAAAATGCTGCCCTGCTACTCTTTTTTTTTAATTAAAAAAAATCCCTTTAAGCAAGGATTTAGTTTTTAAGTGGAGCGGGTGACGGGACTCGAACCCGCAACAGTCTGCTTGGAAGGCAGGCACTCTAGCCAATTGAGTTACACCCGCATCATTTTGATGCATAAAGATATTAATTTTCTATCTTTTGATTTCAAGTGGTATTGGTGGGCCTAGTTGGACTTGAACCAACGACCAATCGGTTATGAGCCGACTGCTCTAACCAGCTGAGCTATAGACCCATGCTGTGACTGAAAAGATAGAATGGTGGGTGATATAGGACTCGAACCTATGACCCCCTGCTTGTAAGGCAGATGCTCTAGCCAACTGAGCTAATCACCCATTAAATATGGCGGTCCCACGGGGAATCGAACCCCGACTGGCGGATTGAAAGTCCGCTGTCCTAACCGTTAGACGATGAGACCAGAGAAAGAATGGCGGGATGGAAGGGACTCGAACCCTCGACCTCCTGCGTGACAGGCAGGCGTTCTAGCCAGCTGAACTACCACCCCCAATCTTCTTTCAATCCATTACTGGAGCCAGCTATCGGAATTGAACCGATAACCTACCGCTTACAAGGCGGTTGCTCTACCAATTGAGCTAAGCTGGCATACCACTCCAAAATTATTTTACTTTGGAGGCATCGAATGCTTTTGCAATTCTAGATTTTTTTCTAGCTGCATTTCTTTTTTTGATAATTCCGGCTTTTTGTGCTTTGTCGATCGCTTTATAAACTCCTGCAAGATCTTCTATAGTAAGGTTTTCTTTGGCTTCTGCAGATTTGAGGAATTTTTTCATCGCCATTTTCATCCTGAGTTTAAAACCATAGTTCCTCTTTTCTAGAACCTTTGATCTATTCATAGCTTTTTTTGCAGACTTGGTGATTGGCATGAAACAAACAATATATAACAATTAAATAGCTTGGATAAACTCCGAGGGTGGGACTCGAACCCACGACCAATTGGTTAACAGCCAACTGCTCTACCGACTGAGCTACCTCGGATCAAATCTCTCACAGAGATAAACTGTAAGGAAATCGGACCCATTTTCAAGAGATTTTTCAATGTACTTGGGTATTTGCAGACCCCAGCAAAAAGAATAATACCGGGAACAGGACTTGAACCTGCACACCGTAAGGCACTTGGTTCTAAGCCAAGCGTGTCTACCAGTTCCACCATCCCGGCATGGGATCTTGTAAAGATATTCTCGGGAGATAGGACTCGAACCTATAACCCTCAGATTCAGAGTCTGATGCTCTACCAATTAAGCTACTCCCGAATGTAATGCGATAAGAACAAATTTTGGTTGCGGAGGATGGAATCGAACCACCTATCTTCGGGTTATGAGCCCGACGAGATACCATTTCTCTACTCCGCATTGATCAAATTAAGTACTGGGGAACTAGGATTCGAACCTAGACTGACGGAGTCAAAGTCCGCTGTCCTACCATTAGACGATTCCCCAATGATTTACAAACGATAGGTTTTTAAGCAACAGTAACTGTAGGTATTTGAGGAGAGATTTCAAGAGCAAGTTGTTTTTTCTTTAGGATTTTAGTTTCTCTAGAGTTATTTAGAGATAAAAAGAGCATTAAAGTAGAATAACTAAGAGCATTTCTTTAGCATTTAGATCTTAAAAACAAAAAAATCTGATTTTTCTTTGCTAGTATTTTTTCTGCAATATAGTTGCAATAGTGAGAGAAATAAGTATTTTTGAATTTAGACTTTTAGTTGTTAATCAATACGTTTATGTTACAGATCAAAGACCTCGCAGTCCATGTCGTAGAAAAATCTATCCTCCAAAATATCACTCTCGATTTTGAAAAAGGAAAAAATTATGCAATCCTCGGGAGAAATGGATCTGGTAAATCCTCGCTCGCTATGAGCATTATGGGACATCCAAAATATGAACTGAAAGAGGGACAAATTCTCCTAGATGGAGAAAATCTTGGGGAAATGGATCCAGATGAGAGAAATAAACTCTGAATTTTTCTGACTTTCCAAAATGTTCCTGAGATCCCAGGAGTCAAACTTTTTGAGTTTCTCAAATCTTCCTATGATATCAGACATGAAAAAAACACCAGTTTTATGGAATTTAAGCAAATTGTAGAACCCCATCTCAATGCACTCAATATCGATAGAAACTTTCTCTGGAGAGATCTCAATGTGGGATTTTCTGGAGGAGAAAAAAGAAAAATCGAAGTACTCCAGATCAAACTCCTCCAACCTCATTATATCTTTTTGGATGAAATCGATAGTGGATTGGATGTAAATGCACTCAAAGAAGTTTCTGAGCTTCTCAAATCCATCGACACTCCAGAAAATACTTTTGTGATCATCACGCATATTTTTGAGATCCTCAGCTATCTTCCTGTAGATGAAGTAATCGTCCTAGACAAAGGAAAGGTAAGAGAAACCTGAGACATGGGTATTATCCAAAAAATCAAAACAGAAGGGTTTTAAAGATTTTTAGAGCATTTGAGTCAAATATCAGGAAACCTCATCAGAGAGTTTTTCCTTCTTTTTTGCTTGGGTACTCTCAGAGACAAATCTAATCTTTAGAGGAGATCTTTGAGTATAATCTGCAAATTCCTCAGGAGTGTTTGCTTTTTGATATCTAGCAATCATTTTTTTAAAATCATCGATCCCGAGTGGAAGCTGTAATTTTTCTGCTAAAGTTAAAAGAGTATCAGAGTTTTGCAGCTTTTCTGCCGACAATGTAAGCGAAGCAAGTGAGTCAAGATCTGTTGTATTTCTAGGGTTTTGATACTCTCAGGAATAAACGCTGATCTCATTATCTCTGATAAAATCAATAATTTTATTAGGAATGACTGACTCATCTTTGATAAAAAAGTGAATACTGAGTTGGTTATTTGCTTTCCACTGGATAATTTCACATCCTAGAGTAAGCTTTGAGGGATCAGGATGCTCTTTTTGTAGCTCTAATAAAAAAAGTGGCACCATTTCGATACAAGATCCCATATAAAAAACCTCTCAGCTCTCCCAGACTGATTGCAAACTCCTCTGCCCAAACTCTGCTGCAATTTGCTCATTTTCCCATCTGACTTTTTTGATCCTTTGCATAAAATTTTCCAATTTTTGTTGCAAATTATTCTCAAGGTTATTCCTCCCTTCTCTCACTATTCAAACACCACTCTGCATAATCATAAAAAAAATAAATAAAATAAACCATTACTATCAATCTATATAAAATCTTTTTTCAATCAAGCAGAAGATTAAACCAAAATTTAGAGAAAAAAACTCCTTGCAACTAGCACAAAGAATAAGTATAACAAAGAGTTATTTTGTTTTTCTAAGCAATAAAAATGTGGAAAATCCCAAAACTTAGTATGATAGAACCTCAATGGGGCTATGATTTTATGAAATTTCTCGTAGATCTCGGACATCGTTATCCTCGACTGGGAAAGCTTTATCCCATTGGAGCGGATATTTTTGTCTTTATCTATCCAATTTTTTTGGTAGCACTCTATCTTTCTGGGATTTTTAAAAAGAATATCATCGTAAAAAAAGGGGCACTGTTTATCTTTGTTGCTACCCTCTTTTCGGTACTTTTTACCATCTTTTCTCAGACCTTTTTTGATAAACTGAGACCCATTTATGATCTCGGGATTGTTGAAAATTATGAAGAAACGCTTTTGCATTCCTTTTTACCAAGCACCTCTTTCCCTTCAGACCATGCAGTAGTTTCTTTTGCTATAGCAATGGCAACCCTCATCGTAGCTACTAGAACGAAGAAAAAAAAACTCAAAAATTGAGCTGGAATTCTGTTTCTCATCGCAATCATAATGAGTCTCTGTAGAGTAGGGACGACCGTGCATTGGACGACAGATATCCTAGCAGGAGCGAGTATTGGGATCCTAGTGCCAGCATTTTTGGGCCAGAAGGTGATCTACCACTGGATCGAAAGAAGAATTTTAGA
>CAYTFB010000035.1:0-7092 GCA_964437055.1 uncultured Candidatus Peribacteria bacterium | reverse complement strand
AAAATTATCTCAATAAAAGTTTGGATAAACTTTTAATTATCAACTATCCTGATTACGGTGAATATCAATTAACGATAAAAATTAAAGATAGTGGTGCCAATGAGGTAAGTGCAAAACAAACAATTGTGGTTGCAAAAGATCATGCAGCCATTTCTGTAGCTACAGGAGTATCATTATTGACAGTACCAGAAGCTCAAATGAATCAGTATGGAATTCCTGAAATTTTTGTAGGGAAAGCACTCCATAATGAAGTAGTATTTTATATTGATAGTAGATCTGTAGAGGGATACTGCTTTGCAGATATTGATATCGATGTGGATTCTGATGGAGATGGATTTCCTGACAATGATAAAGATATTTATTGTAATAAACCATATTTACAGCCTTATATGCCTACGGTAGAATCAGCCAAGGGTAGAATTTACTTTCTCCCTAAAAATGCAGATACTACTACAGCCACAAAACCCTTAACTCAAGATTTTGTAGTAACTTTTGCAGATTTTGATAATGGATTAGATGAAAATACCAATAAAGTATATGAAAAAATAAATCAACTTCTGACTACCTTGGATGATCAAAAATGGATTGCCAATGCAAATCTTAGAGTGCTTTTGACTACTTTGAGAAATCAACTAGGAGATCAAAATAGCACTAGAGAGAATGTGATTCAAATCAATCAATTTATCAAAGATCATCCTTTAAAACTTACTGAGGGAGAAGAAAAACTGCTTTGAAATATTTTGATAGATTTACAAGACTTTGTAACGCTTTCTGCAGAGGGAGAAAATACTTATGTTCTAGCAAAAAATGAAATTCTTTCTTTACTTCCCCTTGAACTTAAAACAAAAATTCAGAAAGTTTTTCAGGATTTTGATGTACTGGGAGAGGAATGATGAGTTGATATTCTGGATAAAAGAAAGGAATTATTATTGATCATCTTTGAGGGAGTAGAAAAAAAGATAGGGAAAGGGTCCAATATCCAAGCTGATGAAATTTTTAAAGAAGATTTTGATGAGACATTTATACCAAATTATTGTAAAATAGTAGAATATTTTTCTATTAATGATAATGTTTATTGTAAAAGTTATTACAAAGATTGAGAAATTAAAGATATCCCACAACAGCTAGATAAAGATTCTAGTAACAAATCAACATTCAAAATACCACTTTTTGTAAAAATCCTGATTTGGGTGGTAGGAATAGCTGTTTTGTCATTTGCTGGGATTATCGCATTCTATGCAATAAAAGCAAAAATGAAACAACCAGAATCAGAATAATCTTTTTTTATTTCTTACTCGGAACTCAGAATGCGTGCTTTATTTTTAAAGAAAAATATCATTAAAAGTTATTTTATATTAGGTTTTTTATGATTACTAGGGATTATTATTTTCCCAAACACAATCTTTGCTAATGCAGAAGGAGACTGGGGCCATTATGGAACTAGTCCTATAGAGATATTGAACAAAGTAGTAGATGATGCGAATGAGGATTTCACTACTCAAGAAACCAAATTAGATAGAGTAAGCAATAAACAATGATCTTATGGTGTTCAATATAGGATCACAAATACTTTAGACTATTTTAGAAAAAACATCAATCCCTATCTCCAGTGGGCAGTATATATCGGTTTGGTGGGAGCAACGATCCTCCTGATATGGAATGGATTTCAACTGACTACCAAGGCGGTGAATAAAGGTGCTGATATCAAAAAGGCCAAAGAAAACATTATGAGCATTGCAATTGGGGTGATTATTATGACTGGATTTATGGCAATTCTTAGATTAGTTGTTGCTGTTTTAAATTATTTTTTTCTTTAGTATGAATTACAAAAAATTATTTTGATTTTTTATTCTTGGACTAGGATTCCTTTTTTGATGATTTAGTATAGTCTCTGCAAATGGAAATGCTCCTAGTTATGAGATTAATTTTGCAAAAAAAATCACTGGAAAGGGATCAGAATCAGTTTATACTATTGAGGGAATAAACTCAGAACATACTTTGAGAGAAAATATTGAATGTCTCTTTTATCCTTCGAGTTCTATTATCCAATGATGTGGAACAACAAGTTCTGGATATTTGTGGAATTTGATAAGATATTTTGCTTTTGCACTTATTTTTATCTTTATTGTATATGCTGCTGTAGATTTACTATTAAAATCTGACAAAAAAGAATCTTTTAAAGAGGCTGCAAATAATTTACTTTATATTTTGATTGGAGCAACGATAGTTTTTTTGACTACCCGATTGTTTGGTAAAGTCTTGATTTTACAAAATATTCAAGGTACCGAATGATTTGCATCAGAGTTGATAAAACCTAGCGGCATCTTTTTTGTGGTTTTGAGTTTTTTGAAGTCTTTGGCTTTTATCTTAGCAGTCATTATGATTGTAGTTACTTGATTTAGGGTGATGGCTGCTGGAGATGCAGAAAAGGGAAAAACACTCTCAAAAGGGGTATTAAATATTATAGCAGCATTAGTTGGAATAAAAGTGATTGATTTTGTTTATTTGTTGGCTTCTCAGCAAAATTTTGCACAAAATGCTGGGGCTTTTATTATTCAGATTATGAAATTTATGGGTTATGTTTCTGGAATAGCGATCGTTACTATGGTGATTGTGGCTGGATATCTCTTTGTGGTAGATGGAGGTTCTGGTAAAAATTTCCAAAAAGCTAAAGGAATTTTGATCAATATCTTGATTGCCATGGTGGCATTATTTTTCTTGCTTTTTTTAATCTATCAGATTTTTGCTGAATTTGCAGGATAATAATTAAAAAAAACTTTATAAAAAATAGCCAAATCGGCTATTTTTATTTTTATACATTATTTTAGATTTTTCTTTATTTTGAGATTTTTATCTTTACTCTGGATTTGAGGGTTGGAATATTTATCCCTCAGAGATTTGAGATTTTTATTTCCACACTTCCAATTTCTGGATAATCTAAAATATGTTTTCTTGCAGTAGGAACATCTGCTCCCAAGATACGATCTTTGATTTCATCTAAAATATTTTTTGGATCCTTATTGAAGTCATAAGATTGTAAAATATTGATTTTTACAGGAACCATAAATACTTTCTCTTGAATTAAAAAGGAAGGCTCTTCGATAAATGCAAAGCTATTTTGATCAATACTAACGAGTTCTCTATTGTCAGAAGGTCTTTCATAGACATATCTTTTGAATGCATCATAAATATCTGCCCATAAAAGATAATAAAAATCAAATCTGGTTTGAGCGATCCCTTTAATCTCAGTACTATCTTCTCCTACCTGGGTTGGGATATGTATTTGGTCAAAATGAGTCTTGACCAAAGAATCAAATGCAACAATCAGAGAATTGGAGGTACGGAAGTTTTTGCGCACAATATTTAGCTTGTCTGCATAGATGTTTTCTTTGATCTTATTTTCCAAAAGTTTGATATCTCCTAGCGTTACACTTCCTGTGCTGGTCGTTTTTCCTCCTTCAAATTTTTCGAGACTCTCTCCCCAAATTTCTTTAAGATAATAACTTTCTTTGAGATTTCTGATCAAAAGAGATGTTCCTTTTTCAATATTACCTTTCATCCCGATAATCTCTCCATTTTCATCTTCTTGCGCTGCATGTAAGATTACCTTGGTTTCAGAGGGAGATTCTTCAGATCCTGAAGGGAGAATAAGGGTGTCTTTTGTCAAAAAAATAAGTTTATCATTGGTTACAAATCTAGTATTTGGGACGAGTGTTATTGTTCTAGGTGATTTATTGTAAACATTAACCAAACCTCTGGAAGGGCTCTGAATATATTTGATGTTTGCAGTTCCCATATTCATTTCATAATGATATTTGACCATTCCAGTATAGTAAGGAATACTGATTTGTCTAATGGCTCCTAGATATTGTTCTTCTTGTTGAGGATAAAAACGAAAATTATAAATTACACTCTCATTTTGCTGAGCAGGATGAATAATGATAGTTGCTTTGGGTACGACGAGCATAACTAGAAACCATAGAAGCAATACTCCTGCAAGTAATTCAAAGAAAAATACAAGGAAAAAGAGATATTTTTGTCTATCAAAGGTTTGAAGGTGAAATCTTTTAATATCAGTAAAAAAAAGTCCAACAATATTGAAAAATTTAACGATTTGTTTTTCTTCCTGATAATTTACTTTGAGTCCAGCTTGGAGATAAAATTTACGATTTTTATCTTTTTGGGTTCTAAAGGTGATATTCAGTCTTTTTTTATCTATGATTTCTTTGACTTGTTGTCCCCATCGGAGATTATCAAAAAAACCATGTTCTGGATCGATAAAAATTTCTACATTTCTCTGTGAAGGTAGTTTCTCCAAAAGTTTAAAGATTTGATAGAGACCATCATTTTTGGTAAAAAAGAATTCCATATTTGGATCGACTCAGGGATTTAATTAAAGTAGAATGATTAAAGTATAGATAGGTGTTTTTTGAGTTATAATTAGTAGTTTTTTTGCATTTTTCTATAATAAAGCCCAAAAATGAACATAAAGAGAATAAGAACATAACTATATAAATCCAAGGAAATATTCCCAGAAATGGCGATTACTATATGTCTAGGAGTATTCCAAAAGGGGAGTAATACTAACAATAAAAGATTAAAGAGAGCAAATCCTAAAATTCCGATTCCTGTCCTTTTTTTAATGATTTTGAATAAGGTAATGAGAATATTGAGAAGTAATGCTCCTAGAGATAGGAAAATACCCAGTGGATAGACTCCATTGTATTTATTGAGTTTGCTTTCTAAATGCATTGATTTAACGCTCATCCATCCTTCATGGGCTCTCCCAAGAAAATTATCTCCCAATAAGAGGAATAATCCTAGTATAATCACTGCATTGATAAATGCCTGAAAAAAAATATCAAACCAGATTTTTTTGCTTTCTTTCCTTTTCACTCCTTTCATAAAAATCCAGATAGCTAGAAAGAATCCCAGTAAAACCCCAATCAAATTGAAATGATAGCCATAAGGGCTAAAAAGCTGAATAAAGGTTTCAATCCCATGTGGGAAAAAGTTTCCTCCTTTGAGGACAAAAGAAAAATAGAGTCATAAAATATACATCAAAATGATCGGAAGAGGGAGCCAGAGAAATATTTTAGAAAAGCTTTGATTATATCTTTTGCTAGAGATATAACTACTCATGATAAAAGTCAGAAAAGCTACTACGATACCGATACCGGTGAGATAGAGTTTTATCCCAAAAACCTCAACAAAAGGAAACATGGGTCGTATAAATAAACTAAAAATATTAGGTCAAAAAAACAAAATTATCTCAGATAACTTACAAGTTTATTCTCCCTAAGTGCGGTAATTCTAACAACTCCTGGATAATCCAGTTGATCTTCTATTTTTTTGCCGATTGTTTCAAGGGTTTTTTCTAGATCAATATCAGAAATTTCCTGTGGATTTACAAAGACGATAATTTCTCTTCCTGCTTGCATGATATGTACTTTATCTACTCCTGCTACTTCTGAGATGAGTTTTTCTAATTCTCCCATCTTTTCAATAAAGAAATCCTTCGTTTCAAACCTTGCTCCTGGTCTAGAGGCAGACATTGCATCTGCAGCAGCCACGATCCAAGAAATAGGATCAATCATCTCAACATCATAATGGTGAGACTCTGCCGCATTGATGATAACAGGATCCATTCCTCGTTTTCTCAGAGCATCAGCACCGATTTTGGTATGAGACTGTCCACTTTCTACCAATACCTTCCCCACATCATGGAGGAGTCCTGCTCTCTTTGCTAATCCAGGATCTAATCCTAAATCTAACGCTAACTGTTCTGATATTTTTGCTACTTCGATACTATGATTCCAGAGGTTCTGTCCATAGCTATATCTGAGATAAAATTGTCAAATAGCATGTACTACTTCAGGTTTCATCATTGGAAGATTAAGTAGGGTAAGGGCTTCTTTCCCTTTTTCATTGAGCATGACTTTGAGATCTGCAGTCACTTCATTGTAAACTTTTTCAATATAGAAAGGATTGATTCTTCCATCTTTGATCAGAATTTCTAGCATTTTAGCTGCTACAAATCTTTTCTCACTATCAAAACATGAAATCCTCACAGAAAGGGGAGTATCATCGATCAAAAGCTCAACACCAGTGGTTTTTTCAAAGAGAGAAATGTTTCTTCCTTCTCTTCAAATAAGTTTTCCTTTAAATTCTTCACTTGGGAGGTCAATGAGTTTAGTGGTAAATTCACTTACTGTCTCAGAAGCGAGCTTAGGTAAAGATTGTACCAAGATCTGAGCAGCTTCCTTTTCTGCCTCTTCTGCTTTGATTCTTTTAAATTTTTCGATATATCTGATGATTTCTTGTTGTTGTTCTTGTTCGATCATGGCAAAAATCTGTTCTTTAGCTTCTGCTGGTTTAATTTTTGCAATTTCTGAGAGTTTTTCTTTTTGTTGGAGAACGAGATCTTCTGCTTCTTTTTGTTGATCAAGAATTTTTCTCCTTTCTTCTTCGAGTTTTTCAAGCTTTTCATCCATTCTCTCTTCTCTAGTCAAAAGTCTATTTTGGATTTCTTCCATCTTTGTGAGTCTTTGTTCTTCAATTTTTTGGGCTTTCTCTTCTGCTTTTTCGAGGATTTTGTCTGATTTTTTTTTGGCTTCATCGAGTATTTCTTCTTCAATTTCTTTTGCTCTTGCCATTTTTTCTTTGAATCTTAGGGCTCTCTCTTTGAGCGTTTTTTTGTATCCATAAAAACCAGCGGCACTTCCAATTCATAGGAAAACTACTGCTGTCAGGACCAATAATCGTGGTGACATGATATACTAGGCGCTTATAATAAATAAAAAAATTCCAATCTTTAGTAGAATTTACAGCTTTTAGTATAAAATTTTGTCAATAAAATGCAAATAGAAATAATTTTTATATTTCTGATACTTAGAATCATTGATTAGGAGATAAAAATCAGATTTTTTCTATTTTTATACTGTTTTTGGGATAATATCTTCTCTTTTTTCTTCATTTTATAAAAAAAGTTTGATTTTCTTTTTTACTATTTTAGAAATGCTAGTTCTTACCTTATTAAAAATTGATATAAAAAAGTCTTCAAAAATTTGCTTTTTATTTTTTTCTGATTAT
>CAYTFB010000034.1:0-7121 GCA_964437055.1 uncultured Candidatus Peribacteria bacterium | reverse complement strand
TGCCTATCGGGGTAGGGATAAAATAGAGCATCGCTAAAAAGATAAACTAAAGTATGTTCTGATTTCTTTATTTTTTATTATTCATCCAAATTTGCTGTCGTATCGATTTCCTCTAGATTTTCAGAAACACTTTCTCCATGATCCTCAATCGCTAGTGCATCAAGATCAGCTCAGGAGAGATTTTGGGAATCGTCAATAATTAGCGGGATTTCATAGTTTTTGGATCTTTGAAGGTTAGATTTAATGTAGTGGTAAAATGATTTCCAGTCCTTGAGTTCTTTGAGATCTATAATGGTGTTGTGCACCAGAGTTAAGTTTTGATAAACATACTCTCTCCAGTTATAATCATGAAAAACTCCTCCACTTCCAAACTCATTGGAAAAAACACTAGTACTAACATTGATAAACTGATAAGGATAACCGATGATTACAAAAGGCATGTCTTGGGCATAAATGGCATTGATTTCTTCCAAGAGTAGGCTTTTGTCGATACTTTTATTGTATTGATTGAAAAGATTGATGAGATTACTATTGCTATACTGAGAAGGATTTTCTGTCGCACTATCAGTAGTCAAAATTTTTACAATATCTTTTTTCATCCCGATATCGATAGTATTGAGAATGATATCATAGTCTCCCATCACAAGTTTTGCTTCCATCTGTTCTACATTACTCACCTGTTCAAAAGAAAAGTTTTGTAAAATCTCTCTTTCTTCAAAAAGTTTCCTCAGCTGTTGGATAGTAAAGTTTGATTCAGGGCTATTATAATAGATGATCTTTATTTTTCGATCATCTTGAAGTGCTTCTTCATCCTTTTCTTTTTCAAGGCCATAGAGATCAATTTTTGCAATGGTATAGCTTGTTCCTTTGATTTTCCCTGTGATAGTATAGAGATTTTGCCCAAGTTTTAGATTCTCATCCCATTTGAGGGTATAGGTAATTTTTTTGTCGTTTTTGTTGTAATTTTTGGGGCTAAAGCTTTTACCTCCTTCGTGTTGGACGGTGATATTTTCAAATTGATTGGAAAAGTTGATCGTCAAATCAAAATCTTTTTCAGGATTCTCAAGATAAAAGACAAATCTCCTCTCTACTCCATTGATACTAATAGTATTTTTGAGAGGATTGATCCCGCTATCGAGGAGATCTTGTGCTGCTACAGTATTGCTTTGATTAGCAAGAAGTGCAGAACGATTGATAAACTCTTCAATATTAGTTCCATTGGAAAAATGTTTGTTGAGGAGTTCTGATTCATACTTTGCAAGGAATTTTTGATAATCTCCTTGGTAAAAATTGGCATGAATGAGTCCTCCAAGAGCTCTCCTCAGTCTTACCGACATTTTATCAGATTTGGTATTGAAAAAAGCGGTTAGAAGTCTATTGCTCAGGATTTCTACTTTTCTATAACCATCCAGAGAAACTTGATCACTATAGATATCTACAATATTTTTTCCCTTTTCATAAGCTTGTTTGGAGAGTTGTTCAAATCCTTCATATTTTTTGATCTGGTAATAACCGAGATTGGTCCCTTCGCATTGGCTGAGGTTGTATACGAGACTATTGATGTCACTATTTTTATTTTCAATCTTTCCACAGGCACTGCTGACAGGATTGGCAGCGAAACGGGTTTGGTAGTCCAAAAGACTAGCGTTTTGTAAAACCTTTTGTGGTAGAATGTAATGAATAAAGAAAAGATTATTGTCTTTATTGCTGGCAGGAAAAACAACTTTGATGGTATCTTCTTCTAAAGTGATTTTGATATCCTGATATACTTTGAGTCCTTCCAAATCCCATTTATTTTGATGGATAATATCATGATAGCTAAAATAAAGATCATCGATACTAAGGTCCAATCCATCAGACCATTTTTTGGACCCCAAGAGAGAAACATAATAGGTCTGATAATCTTGGGTGATGATCTTACAAAGATTGCTTTCCAGTTCATCGTTTTTGTCTAAAGTACTATAATCTAGACAAGAATTGAAAAGAAAAGACTGATAAAAAAAACTCTGCGCATCATTTTTGAGATAAGGCAGATAAGAAAACTCTGCAAAAGTTGCTTCTACGAGAGTTCATCATTTTTTTTCTTGTTGTTGGCCATATTCTTTGAGAAATTGATAGCTTAAAACAAGGCTGATCAATATCCAGAGTACCAATAAAACTCAGAGAAAATAGTTGCTAATCTTTTTTGGAGAGTTGAGTTCGTAATAACGATACCACATTATTTTACAAAAGGTAAAAAGAGCACCGTTAATACAAAAATTGAGATCGTGATCAGTGCTATTTTCTTAAGTTTTCCTTCGATGGTCTTTTGACTTCCATATTCGTTTCCTCCTCCAGAAGCTCCTCCAATTCCCATTCCAAGTCCTCCTCCTTTGGGAGACATCAAGAGTACACTTACGATAAAACTAATTCCACTCACTAGCATTAAAACAATTAATAAGGTTCTCATTCATATAGTAAAATGATAAAAATTTGACTAAATTTATTGATTTGGGAGAAAAATGCAAGCATAGTGTAATAATATAATTGATTAGTGGGTTTTTTGTTATTTTTGGGACCGATAAACATTTTTCGTTGACATGCTCTTGAATTTGGGCGTGGTTTAAATATAGTGAGATCGTGAATGAGTGAGACAAGAAAAAATCTGAGAAATTTGAAAATCTGATTTTTTTTATAAAAATGTTGTTCAGTTTATCTTGGAGTTTTAGGATGTTAAAAAATCCTTTTACCCAAAAATCTGAGAAAACATTGCTAGTGACTAGCAAAAAAAATCTCTCAAAATCTCTTGCATTTGTTCTCTAAATCACTATTCTAAATCCCGCAATCGAAAATTCAGGTTTATCAAATTTGATTTTCAGAAAGGGTTGCGATTTGTGTTCCTTAACAACAGTATAATATATTACACTATTTCTTAGTATAAAAGAATAAATCTATTTAAGAGCAATAAGAGGATGCCTTGGGTAAAAAAGAGGATGAAGGACGTGGCAAGCTGCGAAAAGTCTCGATGAGATGCTAACAATCGTTTGGAATCGAGAATGTCCGAATGGGGTAACCCATCCCGTATAGCGGGATACATAATGACAATACTTGGCGAAGTGAAATATCTCAGTAGCCAAAGGAAAAGAAATCGTAAAGAGATTCCCTTAGTAGTGACGAGCGAACGGGGAGTAGCCCAAACTCTATTAGTGCAAGCTTCTAGGCGTTGCTAATATGAGGGTTGTAGGATCGTTGCTGGGTAGCTAGAGATGCCCAAAAGGAGAGCTATTATGTTAGGAGAAATACTTGGATGGTATACCATAGGGGGTTAAAGTCCCGTATCTGAAAACATAGTACCACTTTATACGACACCTGAGTAATGTCAGACACGAGAAATCTGGCATGAATCTGCCCAGACCACTGGGTAAGGCTAAATACTTTTTTACACCGATAGCGCATAGTACCGTGAGGGAACGGTGAAAAGAACCCCTGATAGGGGAGTGAAATAGATCCTGAAACTTATTGCTTACAATTGAGTGGGAGCCTCCGGGTGACCACGTACCTATTGTCGAATGGGTCAGCGAGTTATTGATGGTAGCAAGGTTAAGACAGTAATAGTCGGAGCCGTAGCGAAAGCGAGTCTGAATAGGGCGAACGTAGTTATCATTAATAGACCCGAAGCGACGTGAGCTAGGCATGGGCAGGTTGAAGGTATAGGAGACTATACTGGAGGACCGAACGGGTTGGTGCTGCAAAACCTTCCGATGACCCGTGTTTAGGAGTGAAAAGCTCATCGAACGTCGTGATAGCTGGTTCTCTCCGAAATGCATTTAGGTGCAGCCTGCAAATAAGATCCCATAGAGGTAGAGCTCTGATAAGGCTAGGGGTGTCGAGAGGCATTACCAAACCTTGTTAAACTTCGAATGCTATGGAGAATTTTGCGGAGTGAGACTGCGGGAGCAAGTTTCGTAGTCAAAAGGATAACAGTCCAGACTTCTGATTAAGGTCCCTAAAGTAATGCTAAGTGGAAAAAGAAGTGTCTTTGCTTATACATCCAGGAGGTTTGCTTAGAAGCAGCAATCCTTTAAAGATAGCGTAACAGCTCACTGGACCAGCGAAGATGCGCTGAAGATGTAACGGGGCTAAAGCATTATACCGAAATCGAAGGCCTGTATAGTAATATACAGTGCGGTAGGAGAGTGTTCTTGTGGGAAGAAGCTACACTGTGAGGTGTGGTCGACTAGCAAGAAGCAACAATGCTGACATGAGTAACGCCTGTTGATGAAAATTCAACATATCGAAACCCTAAGGATTCCTACGCAACGTTCATCGTCGTAGGGTTAGGCGGGACCTAAGGCTTTCCCAGAAGTGGGAGGTCGATGGATCACTGGTTAATATTCCAGTCCTTGGATAGGTGGTGATGGGGTGACGCATTGAGATTTGTGAGAGCTGATTAAGGATTTCAGTCGAAAAAATAAGGTTTTTTGTGGCTTATGTCACAAAAGGTAGTTGTAGGCAAATCCGCAACTATTGATACTGAGTTTGATCGGAATTCGATTCCTCGGAATTGGAAATTCTCATCGTTTTGGTGCCGAGAAAAACCTCTAAACTTAACATCTATTCAACCCGTACCCAGATCAGACACTTGTAGGGTGGTAGAGTATACTAAGATAATCGAGATAATTAATGGGTAAGGAACTTGGCAAATTAGCGGACGTACTTTCGAAATAAGTCCTCCCCGATTCCGGTCGGGGCGCAGCTAAAGATATGGGGGGAACTGTTTATCAAAAACACAGCTTGCTGCTAACTCGTAAGAGGATGTATAGCAGGTGATGCCTGTCCAATGCCAGAATGTTATGCTCTCTTGTGCAAGCTCGAGGGTTAAGCACTGGTGAATGACGGCCGTAACTATGACGGTCCTAAGGTAGCGAAATTCCTTGTCAGGTAAGTTCTGACGCGCATGAATGGCATAATCATCCCCATGCTGTCTTACCCTTAAACTCGGTGAAATTACATTCCCGGTAAAAATGCCGGGTAGTCGCAGTTAGACGGGAAGACCCCGTGAAGCTTTACTGTAGATTGAAATTGGATTGTAGCATGTATTGCTCAGAATAAGTGGGAGGCTTTGATGTTTCGACTTCGGTCGGAGCGGAGCCAACAATTGAGATACCACTCACTGTATGTAGCAGTTCTAATCCCTCTGTGGGAAACAGTTTCAGTTGGACAGTTTGCCTGGGGCGGGTGCCTCCTAAAATGTAACGGAGGCGTGCAAAGGTTTGCTTGTTACGGATGGAAACCGTGATGGACGTGTATTCGCATAAGCAAGCTTGACTGTGAGACTGACAGGTCGAACAGATACGAAAGTAGGCGAAAGTGATCCGGATCTTCCGAGTGGAAGGGGATCCGCTCAACGGATAAAAGTTACTCCGGGGATAACAGGCTAATGGCATCTAAGCGTTCACAGCGACGATGCCGTTTGGCACATCGATGTCGACTCGTCGCATCCTGGGGCTGTAGAAGGTCCCAAGGGTTGGGTTGTTCACCCATTAAAGCGGGACGCGAGTTGGGTTCAGAACGTCGTGAGACAGTTCGGTCCCTATCTACTGTGACCGTAGGATATTTGAGAGATGCTGACCCTAGTACGAGAGGACCGGGTTGGACGAGCCTCTGATAGTACCAGTTGTTCCGCCAGGAGCACGGCTGGATAGTTACGCTCGGAAAAGGTAACCGCTGAAAGCATCTAAGTGGGAAACTTGTCTCAAGATTAGATATCCCTCTTCTTTATGAAGTTAAGACCGCCGCTAGACTAGCGGTTTGATAGGCATCATGTGTAAGTCTCGTAAGGGATTCAGCAGAGATGTACTAATTGGTCGAGCGGGTTTATTCTTTCTAAGAAATAGGTAATATATTATAGTGTTGTTAAAGGAATTAGACTTTGATCTTGTTTTTTGTGGCTTAATCATTATGATCGAGCTGATCAAAAATCAGATTTGATGTCTTCTTTAGTAACGGTAGTGCTGAGGCAGCGTATGGAAACACCTGTTCCCATTCCGAATACAGCAGTTAAGCATACACTGGTCGATGGTACTGGTTCTATCAGAGCTGGGAGAGTAGATTAGCGCTACCATTACTAAGGACGGTGTCCTTGGTTTATATGAGATCTTTAATAGTACCAAAAAGAGATAAAGTGTGGAACTCTTTGAAGAGTTTGACCCTGGCTCAGGATGAACGCTAGCAAAATGCCTAACACATGCAAGTCGAACGAATCTTGCGTCGTAGCAATACGTAGTAAGATTAGTGGCAAACGAGCGAGTAACGCGTGCTTAACCTACCCCAAAGATGGGTATAACTGCAGAGATGTAGCTAATCCCCAATATGCTCACGATGGTGAAATTCCAATGTGAGGAAAGATTTATCGCTTTGGGAGGGGGGTGCGTCCTATCAGGTAGTTGGTAAGGTAATGGCTTACCAAGCCTATGACGGGTAACCGGTCTGAGATGATGAACGGTCGCGATGGGACTGAGATACGGCCCATACTCCTACGGGAGGCAGCAGTGGGGAATCTTGCACAATGGACGAAAGTCTGATGCAGCAATTTTGCGTGGAGGATGAAACATCACGGTGTGTAAACTCCTTTTTTGGTAGAAGACGAATGACGGTATGCCAAGAATAAGAGACGGCTAACTACGTGCCAGCAGCCGCGGTAATACGTAGGTCTCAAGCGTTATCCGGATTTACTGGGCGTAAAGGGTCCGTAGTCGGAATTGTAAGTCTGTTTTCAAATACCACGACTCAATCGTGGAGAGGGAATGGATACTGCAATACTAGAAGTATCTGGGGGTTAGTGGAATTTCCGGTGGAGCGGTGAAATGCGTTGATATCGGAAGGAACGCCGAAAGCGAAAGCAGCTAACTACAGAATACTTGACGATCAAGGACGACAGTTTGGGGAGCAAACAGGATTAGATACCCTGGTAGTCCAAACCGTAAATTATGCTTGCTAGATGTTTTTGTAAATTTATTTGCAGGAGTGTCGTAATCTAACGAGTTAAGCAAGCCGCCTGAGTAGTATATTCGCAAGAATGAAACTCAAAGGGATAGGCGGGGGAACACACAAGCAGTGGATTATCTAGATTAATTGGATAC
>CAYTFB010000033.1:0-7437 GCA_964437055.1 uncultured Candidatus Peribacteria bacterium | reverse complement strand
AAAAAATCAGATTTTTTATCCTCAGAAAGATAGCTATCTAGAGGGTAATTGCAAGAAGTTATCCGATTAATTGAGAAAAAATTAAAATAGATAAATAGCATTATATCTATTACAAATCTACCCCCTCACCCCCTCCTACACTTCGCAGCACTGCGAGAGGTTACCTGCCTCGTACAAGCTACGAGGTCAACTCCGCAGTAAATGCAGAACTAGGGAGGGGAAACTTTACCGCAGCATTTCTCCTCTTGTCAAAGAGGAGATAGAGGAGATTAGTGCAATACTTTCAGTCATCGCGAACGCAGTGAAGCGATCCAGGTTTTGAGATTCTATCCTAATGGATTGCCGCGTCGCTAACGCTCCTCGCAATGACAAAAGGATTTCCTCCTCTTGATAAAGAGGAGATAGAGGAGATTTGTATAATAGCATTTCTACCCAGATGAGTCAAAAAAAAGCACTCAAAAAGCTTTTGAAAAAAACAGCTGATTCCTTATCTTTACTAAACTAAAAAAATCAGATTTTTTATATATAGCAAAAAATGACTCATCCTGACTACCTTTTGGAAAACTATAATTATCTACTTCCAAGCGAACTGATTGCTCAATATCCTAGCAATCCACCACATCAAGCCAAACTTCTCCACTGTCAATTGCAAGCTAAGGGGAAGGTTGAAAGCCAAGATCTTATTTTTGAGGAGTTGAGTAATTTTTTGGATGATCGCTATCTGCTATTTCTAAATAAAAGTAAAGTTTTTAAAGCCAGAATTCCGCTCAGAGAAGTCAGAATTATCAAAAAATCTGGAGAAGAAAAGCTCCTAGTACAAGGAGAAATTTTTGTCTATAGCATCGTAGATGAGCAACATTTTGAGTGTTTGGTCTCGGATGATAAACACTTTAGACCAGGAACTCAAATCCAGTATGATGAAAAGATTAGCTTCAGCAGTATCCGTTTTACAGAACAGGGAATTTTGATGCAAATCCAGGGAATCAGTCTGATTAATTTTTTGGAAAAGTATGGAGAGATGCCGCTCCCTCCTTATATCCACTATAGTAAAGATAAAGAGCAGCGATATCAAAACTTTTTTGCTCAAGAGCTCGGATCTGCAGCAGCTCCGACTGCTTCACTGCACTTCACTCCTCAGCTGATCAAGAAGTTACAAGCACAGCAAGTCTCCATCCAGTATTTGACCCTCCATGTAGGGCTAGGTACCTTTAAACCCGTCTATGAACCCAACATCCAAAATCAGCTCCTCCATGCAGAAACGATGCTGATTCCAAATCAATTATGGGAATCCCTCATGCAAGCAAAAAAAGCAGAAAAAATCCTGCTCCCCATTGGGACGACAATGGTCAGATTTTTGGAATCTTTGCCCTACATTTGGAAATATCTAAATAGTATCAAAAAAGCTCCTCAACTAAGTGAAGAAGTGATCCAGCGATGGGACCAACTGAGTAAGAAAATCAGCATCAAACAAATGGAGCAATTTATCCCTCTTCAAGAAATCAAAAGAAACGGAGAAACTTTGGAAATCGCTAGCAGACTCTTTATCTATCCAGGATTTGAATTTTTACTCACTGATGAAATCATTAGTAATTTTCATCTCCCAAAATCTTCGCTTTTGATGCTTATCTCTGCATTTCTAGGGAGAGAAAATCTTCTCAAAATCTATCAAGAAGCTATAGAGAAAAACTATCAATTTTATAGTTTCTGAGATGCCATGTGGATCCAAAAGTTTACTTTAGAAGGGCAGATGTCTGGAAAGACTAACGCAAGCAACATCCCATACCATAGCACTTAAAAGAGCTTGTAAAATATCAAACAAGGTGCTTTTACTTGATTCTCTAGAGGAAATAAGTATCTTGGATCCAGTAAAATTTTGCTGAGAAAAGATTCAGCTTTTAGTATTTTTTTTCTGATGAAACGCCCAACTTGGTTACGAATCGTTTTTGTGCTATCCTTGATCTCCATGCTTGGATCACTCTATTTTGGATATTTTGGAGATCCAGTAGCAAATTTCTCAACCGGAGATTTTTGGAATCTTGAAAATGGTCTGAATGTTTGTATTCTCTGCTGGTATGCGAGGATTCTTATGTATCCGATTGTATTTATCTCAGGAGTTGCTCTCATCAGAAATGATCAGAAAGCTCGAATGACGATCTTACCTTTAGTAGTATTAGGAATCATCTTGGAGGCCTATCAATATGGATTGGCAATCATGCCATTATTTAATGGGATCTGCGATCCTAGCAATCCTTGTACGATCCCTTATCTCAATTATTTTGGATTTATCACGATTCCACTCCTCTGCCTCATTGCATTTATCCTCATAGGAGCAATGATTTTGCGAGCCATCAAGCAACAAAGTAAAGCCAAAAAACTGAACTAATTTTTTGGAAAAATGGAAAAATTTCGTTTTGCAAATAATTTCTAATCAAAAAAAACCTCCTAGAGTGTAGGAGGCGGTTGATCAGCAATAGTATTTTTTTCTAAAAAATGATCTAAATCCAGAAAATGGATTAAGATAAAGTTTCTGCAATTTCAGAGGAAGTTTTTTCATTGGATGCATCAATCCCAAGGGCTATCCTAGTATTTGCCATAGATTTTTGAAGTTCTTCTAGGATAGACCGATAAGATGAATTTTTAAAATTTCCTTGCTCCCAAGATCAATCTTTTTCATTTAGAAAAATATCTCAGATGAAATTTCCCATTTCATCAGATAAAGATACCTTTCTCTTTCCTCAAAGATCGTTTTCAAAATTTAAATGTAAATAATAAACTTTCCCCTGAAAAGAATATTTCATTTCATCTCCTTTCAATAAATCTGAAAAGAAATTTGAAGAAAATTGAGACTTTTTCTCCACAAAAGATCTATCAGGATTTAATAGTTGATCAAAATTTGCTGACATAGAGTTTGATTTCATGATTTTATGTTATTAAGGAGTAAAATTCAAAGCATCTGCTCGAGTAATCGTTGTTGTTTTTGCTTTTTTTGCTTTCTTTTCATCTTTATCCATCTGCTTAGTCAAAAGTTTGGTGTTTTTTTCTTGGAGTTTGATAATCCCTTCTGCTTTTTCTATAGCTACTTCTCTCAGATGATTCATTTGTTTTTCTTGGGTTTCCATCATCAGAGCATCACCTCTAGCTTTTGCTTCATTATATTTTTCTTCTGCAGTGAGAGCATCTGCTCTTGCTCTAACAAAATTTTCAATCATTGGGACTAAAACTCTCTCATTTTTTTCAATTTTTTCTGCAGGAGTACTACAAGCAGTAAAAAGAGATGCCAAGGCTATAGAAGTGATAACAACACCTTTTTTTAGCTTGGATTCTGCTTCTTGCCAAGAATCTGCTTTCAATAAATAAGATTTTTCTTTTTTTACTGTAGTGATCATTTTCTTTTAAAATAACAAAATAAAATACTATTATTGGTCTAGATGTGCATTCAGTCGATTTTTTTGCTCATTAAGATAGCTGATAAAGAATTTTTTATGTTTATCAAGTGTTGGATACTTTCTCTTTAACTCACTAAAATAAGGGAGAAAATCTCAAACGAGAGTTTCATTTCCAGCACTAGCGTTAAATTTAACATTTCCCAATCAATCAATATAAAATGGCCAGTTTTCTTCTAATCTATTTTTTCCTTTGGTCCAATCAATAAATTTGGTAAAGTTTCCTGAGTTTTTTTCAGGATCTGCTGCGATATCTGTAGTTTTATTTGAGATTTCATTGAGGAGATTTGCTGTCCTGAGCAGCTCTCCAGCATTAGCAAACTTGATCATAGCATCTTCATTATTTTTAAATCCTGGAAGGGTTTGCTGTTTGATATTTACTCTCGTGGTTTTATCTAAGGATGTAAAATCTAAAAACTCTCCATCAATCTCTACATCAATTTTCCCAAGATTATTATCTTTTGCAAATTCGTTGAGTTGTTCACGAAGTGCTAGTTTATTTTCTGTGCTAATATCTAGCTGCATAATCTGGTCTGCAAACTTAGTCTCATATTTATCCTGCACTTTAAAATATCCCTCAGCCATCAACTGATCCAAATCTTTATCCAAGAAATCCTGCTCTATCTTGAGTTTTTCTAACAACATATCTCTTTTTGATGTTACTACTTCTAGTTCTGGACGTTCTCTGAGATAGTAGTCAATTGCTTTAGCATTCCCTGCACGTATTTCAGCCAGTTCACTAATGCTCATCTTCTCATAACTCGTAGACAATTTACCAGTAGGGATGATTGCCAATAAATATTCATTTAAACTGCCAGTTGGGTCATTTTTATCCATTCTTTCCAATAAAGCTAATCCTTCAGCATTTTTAGGATCTTGAGAGTAGGCATCTTTTAGCTGATCATAGATAGCTGATTTTGGTTCAGTAGCAAGGAGATTTTTCACATCTAGGACACTCATCGTTCAGAAAAGTTGTAAAGCTTCCTGAGGTTTTGTGACCATTTTTTCTTTATTTCCAAAGATTCATTCAATAGTATTACCCATATCTTTTCGCTCTTTTCCTCCATTCAATCCTCATGAGATCGCAGAAAAAAGATCCTTACCCAAAACTCCTTGACTAACAAAGTTGAGTCCTAGTCCAATCCCTGCTACAGTAGCAGTTCTTGTAAACCAATTTCCTTTTTCTTTCTTTTTTAAAATCCATTTCCCTAGCTGCCAGATACCTACTCCTAGGATAGCAAGTTCTGCTCCTTGAGCCCACATCTCTCTCTGACCAGATTGCATTGCAGGAGTAATTTTTTCCATCCCTTGTCTAAAGAGACCACGCAATCCTCCATAAACCTTAGGTGAACGATATTGATTGATATCGGTATAAGGTAATGTTGCAGGATCTCCCACAAAATAAGCTTTAGTCCCGGTTGGTAATTGATTCCAGTACTTTTCTCCAAGATCTTTACGAGAAATACCACTCAATTTTTGATGTTTGAGTACATTTCCATACATCCTTGGATCTAAACAGCTCAGATAGAGGATATCTGCCTGATGCGCTTTATAGTATTGATCAAAGGCGGGATGTGCAAGATCTCCCTCTATCGCAGCCACCAGATAGTTTCTAAAATGATCTCCATCCCTATTTTCCAAAGTCACAATGGCATCTTTGAGCAAAGAATGATTTAATTTATTGATATAGTTATTATATTTTTCTTTTCTTTCGATGGACTTTTCTACTCATTTACTAGAATAATCAGCATTTCTGATATCTTCAGTTCATTTCCCACCAGCAGCTCTTGCAATTGTATTTTCAAAATCTGGGGCATCTTTGAGCATTTTAGCAACTTCATTGATATGTTCTGGAGTAACAACAGTGACTTTATTTTCGATCTGTTCTTTATATTTTTTTAGTATACCAATACGATCTTTGGCATGTTGGCGAAGTACTTTCAAGGAGTCTCTTGCATTTTTATTATAACCTTTTCTAGATTTACGATTTGTATTTTTTTCCTTTTCTTCATAAAAATTGATCAAAAGATCGATTGCTTTGAGAAACTCTTGAGGATTAGAAAGATCTTTTACTTCCCATTTTGATCACTCAAATGATTCTGACTGCTGAGAAATTTGTGCAAATCATGCTGGGCTAGCATCAAAACCTTGATCTATCTTTACCTCTGAGAGTTCTTTTTTTGATGAATCTATTGCAACTTTAGTTTCAACATCCTGAGTTGCTTTTATCGTCTTTTTTTCAACCTCAAAAACCTCTCATGCAGTTTCTGCAGAGTTTAAGACATCTACTCCCATATCTGCATTTTCTTGGACATCTAATTCCCTGTTATCGATCTCTGGATTTGGGTTCATCCCTCTGACACAATAAATAAAAATTTTCCTATCACCATTATACTGATAAAAGTTCAAAAAGTCAAAAAAAGTCAGACTTTTTCTCTTTTTTTGAGAAAAATAAGAGAATAAAAAAAATCTCCCTAAAAAAGGAGATCTGATTTTAGAACATATACTAGTATTATCTCTTGATATACACTGGTCTTACTTTTCCTTTATAGGTAGGGAGTTTGTTGGTGATACCTTTCCCTTTGCAAAGCATACAAAAAATTCTAGATTTATACTCAACTAAAGCTGTCTCTTTATCAAAATATTTTTTAGCCATTTGAGAAACAAGTGCAACCGCTTCAGGATTTTTATCCAAGATTGATTTTACATTATTTATTCCATCCTCATCATCTCTTACCACCAGTCCTGATCTCCTAAATTGATGTTCTTTAATAGAAAATTCATGATTACTCAGACAAACTAATATTTTATGCCCACTTCTTTCTATTCCTTGTAAATTCAAAGGAGTATGTGCTAGAGTATAGAATAAATTATCAGACATTTTATTTCCGATGAGACGGAGATTAGAACCGTTAGTGAGCACTTTATTTGATACTCATCCTTTTTCTTTATGATTTTTCATCCAATAATAAAAAAGAATCTAAAGGAAACCACAAGATGAATATATTTTTTATACAAACAATGTCAAGCTGAAAAAATGATTTCACTAACCCTAGTCTACAACCATATTTTATTCATTATTTGAAAACTTCAGCATCAAAAAAATCTCCTAGAGAGGGAGATCACATTTTTTTGATGTAAACTATTTTGGAATAAGATTTTTGTCGAAAAAAAAATTGCACACATCGATAAGCCCCAGAAAAAAATCCCGGGGCTTAACTGATCAACCTAAAACAAACTCTCGTAGATAACGAGTCTTTAGTATCACAGTAATTTCATTATAACAAAACAAAGACAAAAAACAAATAGATTTTATCCTTCAGAAAAAAACATCTCCCTAACTCCCCATCACCACGCTCCTCCTCATTTAGATACTAGAGATGAAAAAACATTTTATCAAAGCTAATATAATTTGATTTATTTAAATTTTTCAATAAAGGAAAGTCCCCCAGACACTCTCGTCTTAGGGGACTGGAAAAAACCTGACGGGGTTTTGCCAAGAAATCTTGGTTCCCGCCAAATATACTTTTTATGCTTTTACCTTCTCAGGCATTGACAATCTCCAGACGAACTCGTTGTTCTTATCTTGGGTTATCTGCTCTGCAAGAAAAAAGCCATAAAGTATATTACAATTGTTACCTTATTCCTCATTGGCCTGAGAGAAATAAAGTGTTGTTGCTTTGTTTAATCTTGGCCATTAAGATCAAACTAGCAGTGCATTTTCCATCTTTGGCCTAGTGGAACAATGCTCAACCCAATTGCAACACCAATATAACAAAATCACCAACAAAAGTCAATTCAAATTTTACTTTTTTCAAATATATCTAACTCCCCATCATAACACTCCTCTCCTCCTCATTCAATCCATACAGATCAAAGACCATCTCATCGATTTCACGATCGGTTTGATCGATTTGGGACTGGAGGGCAAGGATGCTAGATTTATTTTGCTCAAAATACTGCATCAGGTCGGCTTGCTCTGCCAGGGGAAGTT
>CAYTFB010000032.1:0-7532 GCA_964437055.1 uncultured Candidatus Peribacteria bacterium | reverse complement strand
TTTAAAGCTCAGTTTAAAGCAATAGTAAATGGGGCAACTACTAATATTTCTCATGTCTATTATCCAAAAAGAGATGGAACAGAATGAACAGATCAGGATCCTGCTGCAGTGACAATCCCAGGAGGATCGAGTGGCTGAGGAGGACGATCTGGATGAGGAGGATCTACACCTAAATGTGGAGATGGGTATAGAAATGGAATGGAGATGTGTGATATGGGGTCAAATGGAGGTATGATTAAAGGAGGTAAAATGTTTAAAAATGAAAGTTATGTAGATGAAAGATATAAAGATAAAGAAGTGTTCTGTACTTCATCATGTATGTTAGAAGAATTGCCAGCATGTTTCAATACTCAAAATGGATCTCCATCTATTATGAAGGGAGAGATGTTACCATTCTACTTCAATCTAGAGGGAGTACTTGGAAAAGATGTGAAAGCAAAAGATTATCAAGATAATCTCAAAGATCATTTCTTTATCTGAGAAGAAGGATCTACAATTTGTACTAGTAAAGATCTCAATAAGATAGATCTCAGATCTATGATGTGTAGTTTTGAAGTTTATGGACCAGGCAAGGGAAATAGTAATCTAGTATATTCTGGTACTATTCCTTGTATGAATTTGAATGGATGGAATGATACTAATGGAAAAATTTATCCAAGGATAGTATCATTTGTTGAGCAAAATAAAAATGGACGATTTGGAGGAAGTTTATTAAATAATAAGGGAGAGGTGAAAGATGTATTTGCTTCATTAGATGATGGATGGCAAAATTATCCTACTTTACTTCCATTCTCTTCCAAGGCATTGATTAAAAACTTTGGAACTTCTAATATGAAGATAGACGGTGCGATAACTCAAAAAGGAAGTACTATTAATTTATTTGGAGAATACAAACTTTCTTGGACCAAGATTGACTTTAGTTATTGTGCAGAAAATGGAAAAGATAAAGAAGGAAATCAGATTTATGAGTTGACAAAATATCAAGAAGGTTATCCAAGAGTTTGTGAGGTAGACTTTGCTGTGACAGATCATTATCTGATTCAAAAAAGTCCGTATGGAATTGGTACTAAAGCATCTGAAGATTTAAGTAAATATCAACTAAAAAATGGAACAAAATTCTTAGATGCTTATTCAGCTAACTTAAAGCAAGGGGGAACTGAATATGCTGTTTCTGCGGAAGTTGGACAGACTTTTGCAAACTTCCAAAAGAAATATGACAAAATTGCAGTAAAAGTAAAAGATAATCTCTACAAGGTACCAGGAAAGTCAATCTATTTATACAAAGGGAATGATACGGTAGATTTGAAAAATATGTTATGAGATAATGTTAAAACAGCATTTACCTTTATTGCAGATAAAGATATTCTCATCAAATGAAATCTTGAGACAAATGCAATGATTATGACCAAAGGAAAGATTGAAATTGATGCTTCAGCATCTTGTCATGGAAGGAAGGGACAAAACTCTACAGAAGGACAACTCTTGCAAGGAATTTTTTATGCAGGGGCTGGTTTCAAGTCAGTTGGTCATGAGAAACTCAAAAACACAGTAGTCAACTTAAACGCTTCAGAACGATGTAATTATGGAAATCTTCGTATCCAAGGAGTAGTGCTTGGTGATTTGTCTGATGTGGTAGCAAATAGGAGATCAGAACTCTATACTCGGTTTGAAGGAACCGGAGGAGGAACAGATGGAAAAGAAAAAGCAGACAAAGTACTCAATGGTGGATCAGTGGTGGTAGAATATCATCCAAATCTCTGGAGTAGTTTGCCTCCAGGTGCAGAAGAGTTCAATAAGGTACTTTCAGTATATAGATAATCATTATTTGTTAAATATCATGAGAAAAGGCAGCTGAGTCTGTCTTTTTTCTTATATTATCATCTTTTGGAAAAAAGTCATCGATTTTTTGACTTTTTGAGTTTTTTTGACTATACTTAGATAAAGAAATTTTTATCTCACTAGAAGAAAGATGAATTATCAATCATGGTCAGAATATGAGCATCTCTCAAATAGTTTCCACAAATACTTTGGAAATAGGATCATCTCTCATGATCATAAGGGAAGGAGAATTGATTTGGCTTTGAATGTTTCAAATAAGGCAAAGAGTCGTTGGATCTATGCTGGAGAAATCGCAGTAGTAGCAATCCTAGGTTTTGTTACTTTGATTTTTGGAAATACGAGCAGTCTACCAAATAATTCAGAATTGGTGTATCCTTTGGATCAGGTTTCTACACTAGAATGTAGGACACAGACTCGATCAGCGATGCCAGAGGAATGTAAAATTCAGCTTCCTCTCATTCAGGGTGCTAAATATGCAAACTATGCAGAAAATAAAGACTATACCGATATCTATACCGTGCTTTTCTGAGGACATTACAAAGATGGATGGGATATCGAAAAGGGATCACATTATGCAGTAGATATTGCTACAGCTAGAGGGACTCCTCTCTATGCGATTGCCAATGCCAAGGTTTACTTTGCGGGGGAGCAGGCAGGATATGGAAAGGTAGTCAAAATTCAATTCCTTTACAATGGAACGATGCTCTTTGCAAGTTATGCACATATGGATACCATCGATGTAGAAACTGGACAAACCCTTTCCAAAGGACAAAAAATCTGAACGGTTGGAAATTCTGGATTGACGGTGGGGGCATTGGGAGGCTACCATGTCCATTTTGAGATCAATAAAGGAGATCGAGGCAGACCAATCTATCCTTTCTACAACTGTGCAGACTCTTCAAAAGGAGGGACCGCGATCATCAATGCAGGACTTTGTAGAGAAGAAGTTTTCAAATACGCTTATGATCCGATTGTTTTCTTAGAAGGGGCACAAGCAAAGCTTCCTCATTCTCAAAAAACTCCTTCAAACAATCAAAATTCAACCAATCAAAACTCAAATAATCAAACCGAACATACCACTGCTCCAGAAATATTCCCGTATCTAGCACAGATGCGTCAGGATTTGATCCAGATCGCTAAATATTATCTCCAAACCCCTTATGCGCTTGGAGGTGTGGGAGGAAATCCGGGCATTGCAACTGATTGTAGTAGATTGGTCTTTGATGTTTTTCTCTGAGCGGGAGTCAATCTCAATGTCAGAAGTGCTGCGGAACAGGCGCACCTCTTTACGAGCGGTGGATTTTGGTATGACAAGATCGATAAAGCAGAGCCAGGAGATCTCCTATTCTTCAAAAATACCTATGAAACTAGCAATACAGAGTCTGATATTACCCATGTGGGGATTGCTCTAGGAAATGGATTGATGCTCCATGCAGGAGTGCAACAAGTAGAAATTTCTAGTATCGATAGTTATCGAAAAGATCATTTCAAAGGAGTGGGATCTCTCAAGCAGTTTGCAAGTAAATATAATCCAGAAAAAGCAAAACTAACCGTAGAAAAATTGGAACAACTTAAAGCAGACTCAGAACATCCTAGTGCAGGAGCAGATCCGATCATTCCAGAAAATACAACCCCTTCTCTGCAGTCAAATATCCAGCTCGATTTCTCCAATCTCTGAGAACAAGAGAAAAAATTCTTTATGGAGCGAGATTTACAGATCGAAGGAGAAATCCCTGATCGAGTCAAAGTTGGAAGCACTTTGGAGCTCAAACTCCAGCTCAAAAATAAAAAAGATGGCAGAAAATATGATGGAATCTTACAGCAACCGATCACTTTGATTGCCAATACTACTGCTGTAGGGATCAATCCTGTAGCTATTACTCTGGTACCCAAAGGAGATTTGATGGTTTCGCTCTTGGCTCAAAAGACAGGACCGATCTATATCGCCATCAATTTTGGAATGAAAAAGATTGGACAGATCCAGTTTACCGTCCATTAGTTCTCATCAAATCTTAGTGCTATTTGTAGCTTAGTTTAACATATCTCTCTGAGAAGCCTGAAAAAAAATCAGGTTTTTCTTTTTTTTCTTTCCTTTTTGCTATGTAATAGCATATTATTTAAATATTTTCTTGAGATGCTGATCTTTAACTGCTATTGCTTTTGTGGGGTGTTTTCCGTAAAATGTGGAGTAAATGTTTTAGATTTTAACAAGAGATTGTAGATGAAAATTTTGGTGATCAATGCTGGGAGTTCTTCTCTCAAGTATCAGCTTTTTGATATGCAAAGTACTCAAGTTTTGGCTAAAGGTTTGGTGGAGAGGATTGGTATTGCAGAAGGGAAACTCAAACATAGCATTGCTAGTGGTAAAAAAATTGAAATGGCTCAGGATTTTGCAAATCATGATGTGGCTTTGGAGCAGGTTTTTGCTCTTTTGGTAGATCCAGAGATAGGAGTACTAAAAGATTTATCAGAGATTGAAGCTATTGGACATAGAGTAGTTCATGGAGGAGAGAGATTTCATCAGTCTATGCTGATCAATGATAATCTCAAAGCTGCGATCAAAGAATTGAGTGTTTTGGCACCTCTTCACAATCCGGCCAACCTGATGGGAATCGAAGCAAGTGAAAAAATTCTCCCAGGAGTACCTAATATTGCGGTATTTGATACTGCATTCCATCAGTCCATGCCCAAAAAAACCTATCTCTATGCTCTTCCTTACGAACGATATGAAGATTTCAAGGTGAGAAAATACGGATTTCATGGAACTTCTCATAGATATGTATACGAGAGACTTTCAGAAACTCTCGGGAGAAATGACCTCAAAGTGATCACTTGTCATGTAGGAAATGGGGCGAGTATTACGGCTATCGACAGTGGGAAAGTAGTCAATACTTCGATGGGATTTACACCTCTAGAGGGATTGATTATGGGGACGAGATCTGGAGATATTGATCCGGCTATCATCCCTTATATGATGAAAAAAGAAAACCTTTCTCCCAATGAGATCGAGACCATTCTCAATAAAAAATCCTGAATTCTCTGACTTTACAAGCGTTCTTCTGATCATAGAGAGATCGAGGAAGGATATCTCGCAGGGAGAGAGATCGAGACAGACATTATCAGTATGATCACCGATGATATTCTCAAATATATTGGAGCCTATACTGCGATGCTCCAAGGAGTCGATGCAATTGTCTTTACTGCTGGAGTGCTGGAAAATTCTAAAGTACAGAGAAAATTGATTGCTGAGAATCTTGCTTGGATGGGAGTAGATTTTGATGAGAGTAAAAATGACTTTAGAGGAGAAGAAAGGAGACTGACCACGGAAACTAGTAAAGTTCAGCTACGAGTGATCCCTACTGATGAGGAGCTGATGATCGCAAAAGATACTTATAGCATTGTTAAAAAATAGTCAGACTTTATCAGCGATTTTGGCTAAAAGAAAAAGGGGCATTGAGTTCCCCTTTTTTAGTTATTTTTGAAAAAATCTTCTAGTATCTTGTTTGTTATCTCCTTCCTCTTCTTTTCTGGCGGAAATTACCTCCTCTGCTTCTATCTTCTTTGGCTTTGGAGATGAGTGATTTGCCTCCAGATTTTTCTTCTTTGAAACTGCGGAGGATCTGCTCTGCATCCAAATAAGGGACCGTGAGGAAAGAAAAATCTTCCATCACTCTCACATCATCGATGACTTTGGAGCTAATCTTGGCTTTTTGGACCAATAGATCTACCAGTGAACGAGGGCTGAGTCCAGCTTTTTTCCCTAATGCGACAAAAAGTCTGGTTTTACCTTTGTTGTCTACTCTCACTTCATTGAGGTCACGATATTTTTTGAGATCAAACTCTGATTGATAGTTGAGCATCAAAAAGGCGGCAGCCAATTCCTGAGGGTCAAACTGTTCCAAGAGCTCTGCTGCAAGAGGAAAATATTTGTGAAAACCTTCTCCATCTACGATTGCAGTGATATCTGCAAAAAACTGTTCTTTCTTTTTATCGATAATTTCTTGGGCACTCGGGATTTTGGCTTTTTCGATCTCATTTTTGGTATCTCTCTGGAGAAAAACGAGTTTTCTATATTCCTGAGGACTAACAAAGGTGATTGCGATCCCAGATCTCCCAGCTCTCCCTGTCCTTCCAATCCTATGGATATAGCTTTCAGAATCCTGAGGAAGGGCATAGTTGATCACATGAGAAATATTATCTACATCGATCCCTCTGGCAGCCACATCAGTTGCGATCAGGATTTGGGTATTTTTTTCTTTAAAATTTTTGAGGATGATTTCTCTCTGTTTTTGGAGGATATCTCCATGGAGCCCTTGGGCTTTGTATCCTTTTTTGATGAGCTGACCGACGAGTTCATCGACATCAAGTTTGGTTTTACAAAAGACAATCCCATAAAAATCTGGTTCTACATCGATGATTCTACAGAGTGCTTCCAGCTTGTCTCTCTCCTGCACTTCAAAATAAATCTGTGAAGTCTGAGCAGTATCTGCTGCAGTTTTGGGGCTAGAGATGAGCTGATAGTCTCCCATATATTTTTTGGCTACCTGGAGAATGGCTCTAGGCATCGTCGCAGAAAAGAGCAATACATTTTGATCAGGATTAGTTTGTTTAAAAATTTTTTCGATATCATCGACAAATCCCATATTGAGCATTTCATCTGCTTCATCGAGGATGAGATACTGGAGATTTCCGAGATTGAGGACCTTGCGATCTAGATAGTCGATCATCCTCCCTGGAGTAGCAACGATGATATCCACCCCTCTTTTGAGTGCAGAAAGCTGTTTGGTATAGGACTGTCCTCCGTAGATTGCGAGGATATTGAGGCTCTTTTTCGACTGGAAAGAATCAATCTCTGCAGCTACTTGGTTTGCGAGTTCTCTGGTCGGTACCAAAATGAGTGCCTGGATTTTTTTGCTAGATTGAAGTTTTTCGATCAGAGGAATCCCAAAAGCAGCAGTTTTACCCGTACCTGTAGAGGCCTGTCCGATGATATTGGTGCCACCTTCTAAGAGGAGAGGGATCACTTTTTCCTGGATCGGAGAAGGAGTAGAAAATCATTTCTCAGCGAGGGCTGGGAGGGTTTTGTCTGAAAGTCAGAGTTTTTGAAAAGCTAAGGGCATCAGTAAAAATAGAAAGTTAAAAGATCCCAACGATTGGGATTCAAAGCTAATCTCGTACACAACGGGGTAGCTCCTCAGCAAAGATACTGAATCTGCTCGTGTCGTTTTTCCAAGAAACTTTACTAAAAACTCTCTGGGAAAAAAAGGGCAAAATTTTCTAGTTATTTTTATGGGGAAAATGCTGTGATGCGCTCTAAACCAGAAAAAGACTAAACATACTTTGCAATGATGACTTTGAATACTAGAGTATACTCAATTCCTAGTCAAATACTAGGAGAAAGGAATCAGATTTTGGGGATTTTTTTGATCTTGTTATCGGGCAGATTTTGACTAGTATAAAGCTATATTTTTTACTTTATTTAGGACAATTAGAATGTGAAAAAAATGACTTTTATGGGCGATCGGAGTGATTTTGCTAGCAGCGATTGTGTATCTCATCTGGGGATTCAAAGCTCCAGCACAAATTATCGAAGAAGTAGAAATCGGAAATCCCGCATCAGCATTTTGTATTTCTCAGGGAGGAACACTAGAAATCGTAACTGATGAAGAGGGCAATGAAATCGGACTTTGCAC
>CAYTFB010000031.1:0-7620 GCA_964437055.1 uncultured Candidatus Peribacteria bacterium | reverse complement strand
GACTGTGATTTTTGGGATCCGAGGATGGGTATTGAGCAAGAACAGAAAGTACTAACAATCACCAGAGAGCTGATCAAAGGAGCAAAATTTGTAACGATTGCAACTTCTCCTTATTTTCTAGATCAGCAGTTGGCAATCAAGATAATTCATAAATTATTAGTCTAAAAAATTAGAAAAAATTACCGTATTTTATATTTCAAATTATTTAATATAATAAAAAAAATCTCTTCTAAATGAAAAGATTTTTTCACATAATATCTCTAATATATACTACTGATAGATCAAAATTCTCTCATCTAATGGGATAAATTCCTTTTTCCCTGGCTCAGCAATTGGATTTCCAAAAGGCATCTGTGAGATCAATTTCCAATCAGGGTCGATCTTTCGTGTATCTGCTACTGCCTGGTCGATCAAAGGATTATAATGCTGCACAGAAGCTCCCAATCCTGCATCTTCCAACATTGTCCAGATCGCAAACTGCAACATTCCAGAACTCTGTAGAGACCAAGGCTGAAAGTTTGCTTGATAGCTAACAAATTGTTCCTCTAGATGACGGATAATCGATTGATCCTCAAAAAAGAGCAAGGTACCATATCCAGCAGCAAAAGCATTTAATTTTTCCTCTGTGGCAGGAAAGTCTTCTGTTCAGATTCTCTCTAATAAAGTAGATTTTGTCAGATCCCAGAGTTTCTGATGTTCCCCTCCCAAAAGGATCACCACCCTCCCTGTTTGAGAATTGAATGCAGAAGGGACATATTTGACAGCAGACTCTACGATTTCTTGTATCTGCTGAGGATCTATTGTAATTTGATCATTGATAGCATAATAACTACGGCGATGCATCATCGCATCTCTAAAACATCTTTTCATTATTCTAATAAATAAGAACTAAAAAAATAAGTATAAGAATCAGATTTTTTTCTGCAAGAAGAAGTAAAAATTAGTTAAATAAAAAAACAAGTTCTCTGCAATCAGAACTTGCTTAATAAGTTAATTTTCTTTGATATCAAAAAATTAGATCACTCTTTTTTGACTTTTTTTTCTTTCAATCCATTTCCAAACCTCACTCATCATCAAGGGAACAATTCCCATTATTATTACGATGATAAAATCTCTCACACTCAGCATCTGCAGATGAAAGAGCTCTTGGACAAACGGAATGCTAATCAATAATACTTGGAGCAAAATCCCCACAAACAAAGCTCCTAATAGGTAAATATTGCTTGTCCATCCGAGAGTAAAAATACTTTTTTTGGAGTGACGCAAGGCAAAAGCATAAAAAAGTTGAGCAGAAACTAGCACGAGAAATGCCATCGTCCTCGCATAGCTCAAGACCTCACTCGGTACATTTTTGGACAGAGGTAAATATCCATGCTCATAATATCCCCAGAAAAATGCCAACAGGGTAATTCCTCCGATCAGCACTCCTCCAAAAACATCTTTGAAAATAGTTTTCTGAGAAAAGAATGATTTTTTGTTGTCTCTGGGTGCTTTTTTCATAATTTCTGGATCATCAGGATCCAATCCTAACGCAATTGCTGGCAGAGAATCAGTGATCAAATTGATCCATAAAAGCTGAGTTGCACTCAAAGGAGCCGCCCATCCAGAAAGGATTGCAACCAAAACTGTGATAATTTCACCCAAATTACAAGAGAGGAGAAAATTGATAGATTTTTTGATATTACTATAAATATTTCTCCCAGCAGCCACAGCACTCACAATCGTAGAAAAATTATCATCCGCCAAGATAATTTCTGCCGCTCATTTGGCCACATCTGTACCAGAAACTCCCATCGCAATCCCTACATTTGCCGCATTGAGCGAAGGAGCATCATTGACACCATCTCCCGTCATCGCTACCACAGCAGCATGCGCTTGTAAAGCTTGGACAATTCTCACCTTATGCTGAGGAGAAACACGAGCAAAAACCTGATATTGATGCACCTGTTCAAAAAGTTCGCTATCTGAAAGCTGATCCAGCATTTGTCCAGTCAAAACTTGTTCAGGATTTTGGAGGATTCAGAGTTTTTTGGCGATTGCAAAAGCAGTATTGGGATGATCTCCAGTGATCATAATGGTTTGAATCCCCGCTCCTGCAGCAAGTTGAATTGCAGTTTTTGCCTCTTCTCTCGGTGGATCAATCATTCCTACCATCCCCACAAAAGTCAGATCAGATTCCATCTCCTCGATTGCAATCAGGTGATCACTTTCTTTGTAAGCCAATCCTAATACACGCAAGGCTTGATTGGAAAGTTGTTCCATCTGAGCGATCAGTTCTTCTCTCAGTTCTGGAGTCAAAGGAACCTCTTCTCCATCTAGAAAAACCTGATTAGAAACTTTGAGTAATTGATCTACCGCCCCCTTACTATAAACTTGATATTGAGTTCCCTCCTGGATCAAAGTGGACATCATTTTCCTCTCAGAATCAAAAGGATGCTCTGCCACATGAGGACGATCACTGAGCAAGATCTGAGGATCCAATTGCAAATCTTCTGCAAAAACCAAAAGAGCCGTTTCTGTAGGATCTCCATATCTTTCCCCATTATCTAAATATCCAGCATTCGAAGCAAAAACCATCCCTTCAGCCAAAAAACACACCGTATCAGAAACCTGATTGTTCCCAGATCTAATGATCTTTCCACTGGTATCTGCAGTAGCATAGTGAACTACCGTCATTTTATTTTGAGTCAAAGTTCCGGTTTTGTCTGAACAGATAATATTTACAGACCCCAGCGTTTCTACTGAGTAAAGTTTTCTGATGATCGCATTTTTTTTGGACATTTTGGTCACTCCTAGAGAAAGCACAATCGCAACAATTGCGGCTAATCCTTCTGGGATCGCTGCTACTGCTAGAGAAACGGAAGTCAAAAAAAGTTCTGCCAAATTTCTCCCCTGCAATGCTCCAATCCCAAACATCAACAGTGAGATAATTACTGCCAAAAATCAGAGTTTTTTCCCTAGATCTTCCATTTTGATTTCCAAGGGAGTTTGGAGCTGTTCTTGACTATCGAGGCTTTGTGCAATCTTTCCAATCTCGGTATCCATCCCAGTAGCAATCACAATCCCTGTAGCACGACCATAACTCACGAGAGTTGATCTATAGACCAAATCTTTCCTATCTCCCATACTCGTCGTCTCATCTGGGATGAAATTCGCATCCTTGGTCACAGTGAGTGATTCTCCTGTAAGTAGCGATTCATCTACCTTGAATAACTGAGTATTCAACAGCTTGATATCTGCAGGGACATAATCTCCCGTATCTAATAATACAATATCTCCAGGCACCAAATCTGCAAGAGCAATCTCTTGGACTTTCCCATCTCTACGAACTAAAGCTACAGGGGAAGAAAGTTTTTTGAGTGCAGCTACTGCATCATGAGCTTTCATTTCTTGGAAAGTAGAAAGTGCCGCATTGAGTAAAATAACAATAAAAATAATAATCGAATCTACATATTGCCCCAAAAATAAGGTAATCACTACCGCCGCCAAAAGCACATAGATCAATACATTGTGAAACTGAGCAAGAAAAATCTTGAATCCTGAAATGGTCTTTGATTCTACTAACGTATTGGGACCATACTTTTCCAATAAAACGGGGATCTCAATTTGGCTATATCCTTGCGAAGAATCTACAGAAAAATGTGTAAACAATGTCACAGTGTCTAGAGATGAGAGTTGATTATTAGTTACAAGATCGGAAGAAGATGTTGTTGTCATCAAAAAAGGGAGAAATAAAAGATCCCTCTATTATACTCTCTCCTCCAAACTTTTGCAAAAAAAAGAGAAAAAACAAATCTGATTTCCTTGACAAAAAAGATTATAACTTGAGAATTTAGAGGAAAACCTTAGCATAGATCAAAAGCTCTTTTAGAAAAAAATTGGATCAGAATTTTGTTTCATTTATTTGTAATACTTATGGAAAGTAAAATCAGAAACTTTTGTATTATCGCACATATTGACCATGGAAAATCCACCCTCTCTGATAGGATGCTAGAAATCACCGGAACTATCAGAAAACTTAATCATGCCCAAGCACTCGATCGTATGGATATCGAACAAGAAAGAGGAATCACCATCAAACTCACCCCCGCGAGGATGCAATGGAAAGGCTACCAATTTAATTTGATTGATACTCCTGGACATGTGGATTTTCAGTATGAAGTCTCTCGCTCTCTCGCTGCGGTAGAGGGAGCAATTCTCCTCGTAGATGCCAGCCAAGGAATCCAAGCACAAACCCTCTCAACTCTCTATCAGGCTATTGATCAGGGATTGGATATCATTCCCGTGATGAATAAAATAGACCTTCCAGCAGCAAATCCAGAAAGAGTTGCAGGAGAAATTGAAAACGTGATCGGGATTCCGAGAGAAGAAATCATCTCTGTTTCAGGGAAAACTGGAGAAAATGTGAACCTCGTCCTCGATGCAATCATAGAACGCTTTATGGATCCTCAAACCTTTAGAGCCAAAAATCCTCAAAAATTTTAAAGAAAAAACTACCTTAAAGGTAGTTATATAATACTGAATATCATTTTGTGCTATTTTGATACAAATTGCCCCGGCCCGGAGTTGAACCGGGATTACAGTCTTCGCAGGACTGTGTCCTATCCATTGAACGACCGGAGCAAGAAAATGACTTATTACTCTTTCAGTATACTAAATAAGTACTTAAAAACAAGCTAAAATCTTTAGATATCCACGATAACAATGTCCAAACTCCAATTCAAAACCCTTAAACAAAAAGGCAATGCTAGAATCTGAGAAATCACTCTCAATGGTATCAAAATCAAAACTCCTATCTTTATGCCAGTGGGGACCAAAGCTACTATCAAAGGACTTTTCCTAGATATGCTCCAAGATCCTCACTACATCGGCCAACACATTGATCCAATCAAACTGATCCTTGCAAATACCTTCCATCTCTATCTCAGACCTGGGAGCAAAACGGTACAAGAAGCTGGAGGATTACACCAGTTTGAACATCGAAATGATGGATTGATTTTGACAGATAGTGGAGGTTTTCAGGTTTTTTCTCTTGGATTAGCTAATGAAAAATTTAATAATCAGGCCCATACTCACAAAGTAGGGATTAAACTCACAGAAGAAGGAGTCAGGTTTCGTTCTCCCTATGATGGAAGTAAACATCTCTTTACTCCAGAGAATGTCGTAGATACTCAGATGCAACTAGGATCTGATATTATGATGGTTTTGGATGTCTGTTCTCCTGCTGGTGCTGACAAAAAAACTATTGAAAAACACATTGCCATGACTCATCGCTGGGCAAAAAGAGCTTTTGATCATTTTGGGAATTACTACAATCAACACAAGGGAGTACTTTTTCCGATTGTTCAGGGAGGATCTTATCTAGACCTGAGAAGTCAGTCAGCAGAATATTTGAGCCAATTTGCTCGAGATGGGATCGCAATCTGAGGAGTCAGTGTGGGAGAATCCAAAGAGCTCATCCAGCAAGTAGTAGCTCATACCACCCCTCTTTTACCTGCAGATAAACCTAGATATCTGATGGGAGTCGGTACTCCAGAGGATTTACTCTATGCCATAGAACAAGGAATTGATATGTTTGACTGTGTTGCTGCTACGAGGTTAGGAAGACATGGAGTAGCATTTTCTGATCAAGGGAATATCAAAATTACCAATGCGCAATATAAATCTGACTTTAACACTTTGACAGACAATTGTGATTGTTATACCTGTAGAAATTTTTCCAAATCCTATCTCAATCATCTCATCAAAGAAGGAGAAACTCTAGGAGGAAGTTTGATCTGACTCCACAACATTGTCTATCTCAATAGGATTTTAGAAGATTGGAAAAAAAACTTTTAAATCAAGGTTTTGCAGATAAAGACAATTTCCTTTGAAAATATCCTCTGAAACCTTATGCTAAAAATAAGCTTTGATAATTAAAACAATCAAAATAATTCTGAATTTATTTTTCTCTCCCCTTAATCCATGAATAGAGATCTCTCAAAAATGAGTCTAGCAAATGCTTATCGTCCAAGGACTTTTGATCAAATGATCGGTCAAGATCATGTCGTAAACATTCTCAAAGCACAGATGGAAAAGAGGGAAAGTGTTTTTCATAATTATCTTTTATTTGGACCTAGAGGGACGGGGAAAACCACTTCTGCTAGATTGATCGCTAAAGGACTCAACTGTCTAAATCTCCAAAATGGAAATCCTTGTAATGAATGCAATAACTGTAAATTGATTGATGAAGGAACAAGTCTAGATTATGTAGAAATCGATGCTGCTTCGCATACTGGAGTAGAAAATATTAGAGAAGAAATTATTGAAAAATCTATCTATCCTCCTACTGCACTCAAAAAAAAGATCTATATCATCGATGAGGTGCATATGCTCAGTGGTAGTGCCTTTAACGCCCTCCTCAAAACTATCGAAGAACCTAAAGCAAATGTCTGCTTTATCCTTGCAACGACAGAGATCCACAAAGTACCTGAAACGATTGTTTCTCGCTGCCAGGTATTCAATTTCAAAAAAGTTGATAATTCAAAGATGATTGCTCATCTCCAAACAATTTGCGAAAAAGAGCAACTACAATATACCCCTGAAGCACTCGCTATGCTTGCAAATATTTCTGAAGGATGCGTGAGAGATGCGATCAAATATCTCGATCAAATGAGTGTTTTGGGAGTAATCAGTGAAGAAAATATTTCCAAATTTCTCGGAATCGCAGGAGAATCAACGATTAAAGCATTTTTGGAAATTTTAGCGTCAAAAGAAAGAAATCTGATTTTTGAGCAAATCGATAAAATCGCAGAATCAGGGATCGACCTCGGACAATTTGCCAAACAAAGTATCCATTTTATCGACCAGCATCTCTTAGAAAATATTGATTTTTACCTAGCGGTGGCTCAGATGCTAGGAAATGCAAGCGAACTCATGAAGCGACATCCTTATCCGGTCATTGCCTACAAAATAGCTATCAATAATTTTTTAACAAATGATAAAACGTCTCACGATCCAAGTTTTACTACAACAAGGAACACTGCAACAACAAGAACTACTACAGCGACAAGTAGTCCTACAGTGAAGGATATTTCTCCCAAAGTTGATCCCATTCCAACAGTAGCACAAATCCCAACACAAACAACTGCTGATTTAAAAGAGCAAAAACCAATCTCAAATACTCCAGAGCAAATCATTTCACAAGAACCAACTCCTAGTACAGTGACTTGAACAACAAATGCTGATATAACAGTCAATTCACTACCAAATCCAGAATCAACAATTGCATCTGCACCAGAAAATACTGCAACATCAACACCAGTTACTGATTCATCAACTACAACAGCAGCAACAACACAGGAGACAGAAACATCAGAAGTAAACTACACCAAACTTTGGGAATCTGTCATCCAAGAATTTAATAAACCAATGGTACAGTCTAATCTCAAAGACCAAGCAATTATTGAAAAAATAGAAAATGGAATCGTAGAAATCATTGCTATCAGCAAAATCGCTGAAATGCTCTTAGAAAATGAAGAACATATCAAAATCATTGAAGAAAAACTAAGCCAAAAACTCAATCAAAATATCGCAATCAAAATCAGTTTTGAATCCAAAGATAGCTATTTTGCTAGAAAA
>CAYTFB010000030.1:0-7625 GCA_964437055.1 uncultured Candidatus Peribacteria bacterium | reverse complement strand
TAAATTAAAAAAAGTGCCAATCAAGGCACTTTCTTCTTTTATCTTAATCCACAAAGACTAATATTCTACTTCTACTCCTGGGCTCATCGTACTTGCAAGTACTACTTTTTTTACCAATTTTCCTTTTACTCCCGTAGGTCTATTTTCCTCAAGTGCTTTGAGCAAAGTCTCAACATTTTCTAATAACTTTGCATCATCAAAAGAAACTTTTCCTACAAGTGCATGGATGTTCCCAGTCTTGTCCAGTCTAAATTCGATTTTTCCTTTTTTAGATTCATCTACTGCTTGAGCAGGGTTAGCTGTTACCGTTCCAGCTTTTGGGCTAGGCATCAATCCTTTTGGTCCAAGCTGTTTAGCTACTGGAGCCAAATCTCTAATCAATTCTGGAGTAGTGATCAAGATATCAAAATCAAATTTTCCTGCCTTGATATCATTGAGCAAGCTTTCATATCCTGCGATATCTGCACCTGCCTGTTTCATTTCCTCAACCTTGTCATCTGTGATAAATACAGCAACTTTTTTAGTTTTTCCTGTCCCATGAGGAAGAATCGTGGTTGCTCTGATCATCTGATCATTATACTTTGGATTTGCATTAGTTTTGATTGCAATTTCTACACTTGCATCAAATTTTGCATAGTTGAGTTTTTTAACCAAAGCAATCGCCTCTGCAAGAGGATACTGCTTGCTATGGTCAAATTGTTTTTTAGATTCTAGATACTTTTTACCGTGACTCATGATTGTAATAAATAAACAAATAAAAGTGGTGAAACGATCAAAGATCTCCCACAGGTTTTTAATTTTTTTAGAGTTCTACATCTACTCCCATATTTTTTGCAGTACCTGCAATGATTCTGAAAGCAGATTCTTTGTCATTGGCATTGAGATCAGAACCTTTGAGCTCATAAATTGCTTCGAGATCTTCTCTAGTCAATTTTCCAACTTTCTTTTTATTTGGTTCTCCTGAAGCAGTTTGCTGATTGATTCTCCATTTGATCAAACTAGAAGTCACTGGAGTTCCGATTTCCATCTGGAAAGTCCTATCAACATAAACAGTCAGTTTTACTTTTACTCTCACATCAATTCACCCAAACTTTTGCATTAAATCTGAGGTTTTTTCGTTGAATTCTTTGGTAAATTGACCAATATTTACTCCATTTGCTCCCAACATAGGTCCTAACGGAGGAGCTGGATTTGCCTTTCCAGCAGGCACCTCGATATTGAGGATTTTCTGTACTTTTGCCATCGGTGATATACAAGGATTAAATAAATAAAGTCTTTAGATATTCTTTGGAGTGATGATATTTTGGATAGGGAATTTGGAGTAACCAAACCTCCCCCTTTAGCTCAATAATCATAATCACCAAAATATTTTTGTATTCTGGTAGATTGATATAGGTAATTCTATCTCCAAAGAGCACATTCTCTATGATTTCTTTTTCTGTAGTCATCTGATAGAGATTTCATCCCAACAGTTGGACCAATGATTTGAGTCCTATGGGATAGTTATCCAGACGAGCATAGTAGATATCTTTATAGTCTTTGAGGAGATATTGGGGCTGTAAATCAAGCAGGTCTACTGCCTCTACCACTCCAAAAAACATCTCCGTACCCGAAAGTATCTCGATATGCTGTTGAATAATTCCTGGAACGATTTCGGTTGAAGCAGATCCGATTGGTTCCAAGTCCTGGATGGCATCTCATCCAGAAGTATTTGAGTACAAAGCTCACAAAAGTTCTTCTACTCCCATTTTTTGACTAAGCTGATCAACATCAGACTTATTTCCTGATAAAATGGTAAGTGAAGGATTTGGTATTGGTTCAAAATCTGTAGTTTCTGAATGGTTAGCTATAAACAAAGAATCCAATACCTTTCCATGGATTTGATAAAAAAGTACGTATACTACAATAAACGCCAAAAACAAAATAATCATCGCCATATTTACCACTTTACTTTGATTTGACATCATCCTCTAGACAATAAAAATACGACTAATTGATCAAATCTATTTTATCCAGATCTATGACTACTGGAGTCAATCTTCACAAAATCTCTATATTTACTACTACCGAAGCAGTATCTGGATCCACATCTCTAATATTTCCTTTCATTCCTTTGAAATCTCCATGTTTGAGTACTACCATATCTCCTACTTTATAAGGGATCGTCAATTCTGACCTCTCCTGAGACTGTTTTATTTGATCCATGATTTTTTGGTACTCACTCTCTGTCAAAGGAATCGGTCTAGTCTCAGCTCCTACAATAAGTCTCACTCCAGGAGTATTTCTCACGACATACCAGATTTTGTCATTCATCTTGGATTTAAAGAAGACATAACCAGGATAGAGTTTTTTCTGTTTGATTTGTTTTTCTCATTTTTTGATAGAAGCTTCATTGATCATCGGATTGAGATAATCAACTACCTCTTCGGAGAGTCCTTGTTTTTTGACTCTTTCTTGGAGGTTTTCTATCACCAAAGACTCTTGACCAGAAGTCACACTCAAAACATATCGTTTAAACTGTTCATCCTGGATCTGTTTTTTTATTTCATTAATATTGATGTCTTTTTGCATATTCAGCATAAAAGATAAATAAAGTTTTTATAACATACTCGCAGCAAAACTGCTATAAAGATTTGAGAAAATCGAATCTGTTAGGACAAAATAAAGTCCTGTGATGATTACTAGAATCAAAATAGCGAGACTCAGATTACCAATCTGTTTCCAAGTAGGAAATTTGAGCTTTTTGACAGTATCCAAACTATCGTAGATAAAATCCAACATTTGTATAATCCAATCTAAAAAATTAGGTCACAGACCAATCTGCTTTTTAGTATAGGAATTTGAAAGAGAAATTCAAGCAAAAGCAGATTATTTTTGCCAGAAGTAATCTTTGATAGAAGGAAAAGAAAACTAAGCAGCCATCGATCATAAACTGCTACTGATAACAGTGTTTGTTATCGGTTCAGAAGCTCAAGTCAGTTTTGGAATAGAATCAATACGTTTTCACTTCAACCTTCTCTCCAGTTGTTCCAAATCTTTGTTGATATAAATATTTGTTTCTCTATAAAATGCTCTTTTTGCTTTTTTTTCTTCTTTTGAATTTACATCTCCACCAAAATCTCCAAACTCAAAGTTAGATCAACTCATTACATTATTATAATCATCTCGACCTACCAATAAGTAAGGAAGCTCTTTACTGTAGTTTAGGCCAAAAACTTGTGAAATGAAAGAATCTGAAGAAATCAAATCAATATTTTTATAAAAGAAATCTTTGAATGTTCATAAAGTATCTTCCAATATTTTAGGAGCAGATCCTTGTCATCTTCAATCTAATACTGTCCCCACAAAAAAATACCACATCATATCCTTTACATCTGAAGTATGGACGTTTCCAGTATAGGAACTTTTACCATGATTATCAATAAATTCTTTTCCATCAAGTCCCATTAGTTTTGATCTAAAAGATCATCATTGAGTTCTGTCTTTATAACCTTTAATGGTTTTTATTTTTCTCACAACATCTCTATGACTACTACTAGAAAACCCCGCATCATCAAATCGCTTCAAGAAAAGCTCCATTACTGCTTTCACATTTTCAGGACTAGAATCTATTCTAGATAGAGATTTATTGACTCCAGATCGAAAATCTTCTTGTGCCTTTTTTGCATCTTCATCTTTTCCCTGAAATCTTCCATTTTTATAGTTAAACATTTGACCAATATTGGTTCTAGAAATTCTAAACAAAGAATCAGTAGTGAGACCATCATTTTGATCCCAACTAGAGTTGGTATTTACATCAGAATTATCTTTTATTTTGTCTTGAATAGATTGCAATAATGGATCATGAGAAAGATCTTTATTGATCAAATCAACATCAAAGAAACGCTTAATGGTTGAAGAATTTTGAGTCCACCAAGTACTAAAATCTCCCAAAAATGCCTTAAATGGAATATTGCTAGCATGCATATCAAAATTTTCTAATTTATATTTAGTATCCCTAGAAAATGATCCATTAGTTGCCTGATCCAAAAGATAACGGACTTTCCCTTGATGTTCATAATCCTGAGCCAAAAGTGCTGGAGGGAAAGAAGCAAAACTTCTACCTAAAGCCTCAAACCATTTTAACTGACTTTTCCCTCCATAATGATTAAGAGCTCCACTCAATAGTACATAAGTTATCGACATTCTAACTAAATCTTTTTGATTTTCCCCTCTAGCCAAATCCCCCATCTTTTGTAAGGCGGCTAAAGCACTAGGGACTCTTCAAGATGCAATTTTTTTAAAGTCTTCATAAGCAACATCAAAGTTATTGTGTCCCATTTTACCATAAGCAGTTTCTATTTCATTTGAAGTAGTCCAAGACTGGTATGCACCATCCAATTCTCCTGTATATGCATCTGAATATAGTCTTTTCAAAGTCTGATCTCCTTTAGAAGATCCCATTGCTGTACCACCATTAGATCCTCTAATATTGTTTAAGATATAATCAATTTCAGATCTTATCAACCTATCTCTAATCTCTTTAGCATCAGGACCTCAGTTACGCATACCTTCTTCCAATACCTTTCTATGAGCCATATATCTCGCATGATGCTCTGGACCAAACAAAAGATTTACCCAGACTCCTTGATTTACCTTTCCTGACATTCCACGATAAAGGCTTTTACCAGCCTTGAGCTGTGCAACCAAAGCTGCTGCCATAATCGGTCTCAATCCAGGAGAATCTACTACTGTTTTTCACGAAACTACAAAATCCAAAAGAGATACCCCCTCTCCCAATATTTTTTGCATATAGGTTCATTTTTTTTCAAAAAAATCTGCAAAATCTGGATCTTCTGTAAAAATTCAAATCCATTTTTTGATACCCTCAAAAACCCTGCTATCTCTCTTTTTGAATGCCTCCAATTCCATACTCATAGCAGCATCCTTTACTGAAGGAATAAAACCAAACATATTTCCTACCATACCCCATATTCCAACATCTGATACCAAAAAATCCTCAAAATTTTCTGCCTGCTGTTTCTGATAATTCTCTAATCCTCCAGTCAGCTTTTTCCACAAACTTTTCATAGCAGTAGAAATAGAATCCACTCCCCACCATTTTCGCCTTCTTCATTTTTTAGGAATCAGATCTGTTAACTCTTTTTGAGAAGTATCATAATCCAACCTAGTTCTAGGTCTCAATTTCTTTGAAGAAACAAACAAAAGGAAATTATCATAACTCATCCTTTTTTTAAAGGCCTTTCTTTTTCAATTTAAATCATCAAATTCAGAACTTAAAGTAATGGTATTATCTGGATGATATTCTAATTTATAAAATATATTTTGTCTACGAGATTTTCCATTTTTATCATGCACTTCATCTACAGATCCTAGATACTCAACTTTATTTCCTCCAGAATTTCATTTTTCATCTACAACTTTGGACACTAGATATTTTCAGTTCCACTCCATAGATTCAAATAATTTTTTATCCAAAACTCCTGATTGTTTAGTTTTATTGAAAAAAGAGGAAAAATCTTCATTTGCATCGGGAAATTTAATAATATTACCATCAAACTGAGTTATTCGATGATCAAAAATCTCCTTATTCATAGGAAGTTCGTATTCATCTTTCTCATTATCAAACTCTATTGCTCCCCCATGTACCCTAAACTTAAACTTTGTAGCATCAGAATCTACATCTGTAATTTTCAATTGGATATAATCTTCTCCTCCTATTTCAAAAGGTGGTAGCTTTGAAGTTCAAACTGACACCCAAATACTACTTCCTTTCTTAAATCCATAATTTGGATTGACTCCCGTACTATCTTCTGGAAAATTATATCAAGCTAATTTTTTCCATGCATCATAAAATTGCAATAAGCTATTATTTTCTACTCACTTTTCCAATTCAGACTTTTTGGGTAAATATTTTTGTTGATGATCAAAAAATTCTGTAACCTTTTCTTGTAATCATTTATCCAAATGACTCAAGGGAGTCGTTCCATTTCCAACAAAAAATAAATACAGTAATTTTCATAAATCATCTTGCCTAAAAGTTGCTGTTTTCTTGTCTGCAGAGAGATTTTCTGCAAAAAGAATGTTTAAAGCTGTACGATCCTCTGGAGAAAGTCATGGGAAACTCAAATCCAAAGTAAACTCTAAAGGCAAGTGATCTACATTTTCTATGGCATCTAGATTTTTTAAAGAGGGATTGGATCCAGGGACAATTCTTTTTTTCAAACTTACCATCTCATGGCCTATCTTTATCTCCTCTTGATTTAGATCAAAGATACTCTGATAAAAGGTATTAAATTTTGCAGTATCTATTCTCATCATATCCACAAAAGATTCTCATGCGGGGAGTCAGTTGATACGATTCAGGGAAATATTTCCCACCTCTTGAATTAAAAAATCCTGTTCATGAGGAGAGAGCACACTATAATCAAAATCTGACTGATAAAGTTTTTCTATAATAACTCCTAAAGTAATATTTTGTAACTTAAGTTTTTTAATATACGCCTTCCAATAGAGTTCATCAATTTCTTTTTCTAGTTCTTTTGCTCTGGCAGCATCTGCATCTTTTTTCTGATACCAAAGTGCTTCAGACTGTTCTTTCAAATCCGGATCTTCATCTAACATACCCTGAATATTCATAGGATAACGTTCAAAAATCGAGGCAAAAACTGAAGGAGCTTTTCAAAAAATACCTACAATATGATGAGTAAAACCTTCTATTTTACGTACACTATCACGAGTTTTATCTACTACCAACTTAGTCGTCATCACATCAAAAGTTTTTGCAATCTCTGGATTCCAATCCTGAAACTCTTGTCCATCAATATTTAAATTCAAAGTAGGATCTTTTTCCAGTTCTGATTTTAATTCTTGATTTGAAATAGAAAAATTTTCCATTCCAGATTTAAATTTCTTTTTTTCCTCCTCATCTACAAGAGTACTTTGAAAATCATCTAATCTGGAAAGCAAAACTGGGAAAGTATCTATACTTGGATGAGGAAATGTGGCATCAAAATCTACTTTTGCTGAACCAGACAATACTGCTGAAAACTTTCCAACAAACAAAGAAATCAAAGCTTGCTCTATCAAAATTCCTAAAGATCAAATTTCTGGTAACTGCAAAACACGATGGATATCCATTTTTTTTAAAAAATCAATGCTATACATTTCTGATCCTATTTGATCAAAAGACACAGATCTTCCTAGTAATCTAGAAATCCCACTAAGCATACCATTTTCATCTGAGCTATAATTATTGACAAACTCACGCAAAGTTACTGTTGGAGTATAACTTTCTGGTGCATTTTGTAAAAATAAATAAAAAAGATCTGCAATAGAAGAACCTAATACTGAATTTTTTGTTTTAGGTTTAAAGATGTTTGAGTATTGTTCTACATTGTTGATTGCCATAGTTATACAACTAGTGAATCTAAAATAATTTCTCCCCCTAATTATACTGATTTTTGTTTAAAACCTCTACTTTTGAGATAAGAATCATCTCCATAGACTTGCCCTTTTTAAAAATTATGACATAAAATCATCCAAAAAGGAGCATAATAGTACAAAACAAAATGTCAAGTCAAAATAATGATACAAAAAAACCTAAAAGATCAAAGCAAGTAGTT
>CAYTFB010000029.1:0-8220 GCA_964437055.1 uncultured Candidatus Peribacteria bacterium | reverse complement strand
GCGGCGGCACATGCGGCGATCAAGCATGGATAATTTGATTATTTAAAATCTCAAAATAAAAAAGAAACCTGAGCTCTGTGCTTGGGTTTTTTTTATTGTTGTTATTCAGTCCCACCCGGGTACTTACCACCCGGGTGGAAGAGGAAGTGCTGAGGTAAAGTTTCCCCTCTCTAGCTCCGCATTTACTGCGGAGTTGTCAAACCTCGCAGTTCTGCTAGGCGTAGGAGGGGGTGAGGGGGTGGATTTGTCTTTAAGTACTGGATCGCTTCACTACGTTCGCGATGACAGGGTTGTTTTAGAGTCCACCCGGGTGGAAATATAACCTGATTTTTTTTGTAATAAAAAAACCGACTCAGAATTACTGGTCGGTTTTAAATCTGTTAAATACTTACATAATATCTCCAGCTTTATCTGCTAGAGGGCTTCTTTCTCCCTTGGTAAGGTGGATATGAACAAATTCAGGTTCACCTTTCCATTTATCAATTACATGGGAGAGTCCATTGCTTTGTGCGTTCATATAAGGAGAATCAACTTGTTTGATGTCTCCTGTAAATATAATTTTGGTCCCTTCTCCTGCACGGGTAATTATTGTTTTGACCTCATGAGGAGTCAGATTTTGGGCTTCATCAATAATAATAAAGCGATCGTTTAGGCTTCTACCTCTGATGAAATTGAGGGCCAAAACTTCAATATTATAGTTTTCTTTACCCCATTCCTTGATTGCATTGCTATGATTGGAACTTCCTTTAGAGTTTGTTTGCATTTCCTCTTTTGCATTCAATTTTGATTTGACTTTTTTATTCCCACGCTTCAGAGATCCTTCATGGATTTCTTTTATAACAGCTAGATTGTCATAGATCGGATACATGTACGGATCTATTTTTTCTTCTTTACTTCCTGGTAAAAATCCGATAGTTTTATCACTCATTTCCATAATAGGACGAGCTACTAAAATTTCAGAAAATTCCTTTTTTTGCATCATAGCCGCAGCTAGTGCTAAAAGTGTTTTCCCAGTTCCAGCTTTTCCTGTAAGAGCAATTAATTGGATTTGAGGGTCTAATAGAGCATCAATGCTAAATGTTTGCTCTATATTTCTACTCTTTAGTCCCATTATTTGTTCTTTTTCAACAAAAACTAGAGCATTATCTTTCTTTCGGAAAGCTTTTTCTCCAAAGAGAAATTGTTGCCCATTTGGATAATTATCTAATTCAGGGAATGAATAATTATTGGTAGCAACATCTTGGATCAAGGTTGCTTCCTCTTTTTTTTCAATAGCTGAATAAATTTTACTCATGTCCTTTACTGCATCAGCCTTATAGGATTCTGCCGGTATTCCCAATGCTTTCGCCTTTATCTGGAGGTTGATGTCATTGCTGACCAATACCACATTTTCTCCTTGTTTTTGGAGATCTATGCAGATGGCCAGGATTCTATGATCCTGAGTATCCTCAGAAAAGGATTTTTCCATTTCTGGTGGGTAATCTACCCCCAATGCTATTCTGAGTTTCCCCATCCCTTTCCCGAGAGAAACTCCCCCATTGAAGAGGTGATCAGAGCTTAAACTCTGTAGAATTCTGACAAATTCCCTGGCATTATGGTTTATAGACTCATTTCCTTTTTTGAATTTGTCCAATTCTTCTAATATAGGGATTGGGATCGTAACATGATTCTCCTTGAAATTCTGGAGACAAAAAGGATCATGTAATGGAACATTGGTGTCCACTACATAAATCTTCTTTGATACTCCTTTGTTTTTATTGATCTTATTCATATTATTAAGTATTTATTTTATTGTATCTTTTAGCAGAAAATACAATAGGTTTACATGGTACTGCCATACCCTATTTTTAAAATGTTAAAGATCCTCCTTTCTTTAAATTTTTTTAGTTATTTTGTTTTATTAAAACTGTATATACTTATTTAGATATAAAATACAATAGTATTTTTAATAAAAGTCAATTATTTGTTTTATGTTTTTTTGAAAATTGTGCTTGACTTTTGTTTTCAAATGAATATTGTTTTTGTGAAAATTAAAAAGAAATTACAAATAAATAAAAGGAGGACGCATCATGAGAAAATCAAATTTAACAAGAAAGATCAAGGCAAAAATCAAAAAAAAAGAAGCCTTGAAAAAATCCAACGAGGCGAGAGCCAAGTTGAGGAAAAAACTAAAAAAGCAAGGAGGCCACCGTTATGGATAGTGCCTTCTGTATCAGGACTTAAAGCATCGACAATTATGATTGAATCCGATGCTTTTTTTTATGCTGAATTTTATTCTTGAGAATAACGAAAGAAGCTCTAATTACTTTTTTACAATTTTTCACTATATTTTGATCATTTCTTAGGATAAAACTTTAGCTATCTAGATCGCTTCACTACATTCGCGATGACGAAAGTCCCGTCATTGCGAGGAGCGTTAGTGACGCTGTCCCGTTTCACGGGATTTTACTTCGTTCAACAATCCATTAGGATAGAATCTCAAAACCTGGATCGCTTCACTGCGTTCGCGATGACGAAAGTCCTGTCATTGCGAGGAGCGTTAGCGACGCTGTCCCGTTTCACGGGATTTTACTTCGTTCAACAATCCATTAGGATAGAATCTCAAAACCTGGATCGCTTCACTGCGTTCGCGATGACCCCGCAGCTTGTGCGGGGCTGGCGAGAGTGTTTTGGGATTCCTCGGCTTTATTCGGAATGACAAGTTGTGGGAAAATAATTTTTCCCAAAAATAAAAAAGCGAAGGTTAGTTAAACTCCGCTTTTTATCTTTTTTAGAAGAGATCCCAAATTGCTTTTTCAAAACTTTTTTCAAAGCTTTTTTCGGCTATCTGTTGCGCACAGAAGGCGCACAGTGGCTCCTGAATCTCTAAATCTTCTTCTCTAGTTTTCCTGAGAAGGTTCCACTCTTCGTGGAACTTATTTAGTTCTTTGCGCATCCAACTATTGATTTCCTTCTCAAGGAATTTCTTATCAATAGGTTTTTTTGATTCCACTTCCACCTTTTTACGTAAATTTTTATCTAAGTAATATAGAATAAAAATATAGCATTTTTTTTTGGTGGTTACTTTTTCCCAAACTTCAACCGTCGGGTTGAATTGGATTTTTTTTTTGATCTATTCATTATTTTTTTGTTTTTTGTGACCCTCTTGTCCACTTTTGTAGGTGTAGAAAGAGAGTCCGGTTTTTCTTCTTTTACTGCAACACTTCCTCCTCAGAGAGTTGGATGTCACAGTGTTTGCAATAATATTCCAGGATATCAATTCCCATTATTTTTTTTGTTTTTGGTGGAGCTAAGGTTTTTCCACAGTGAAAGCAGTGCGGAATTTCCTTGTCCTGCAGAGGAGGAAGTAGGATGAATTTACCCTTCACCTCCTCTTTAAACTCTCTCAGGCATTGAGAACATTCAAAAACCTGGGTTTCTTCTAGTCTCATTGAAACTCCAAATTCCACGAATTTTTTAGTTTTAGTAGAATGTAGTTCTCCCCTTTCGCAGCTGGGGCAAGCTGGTTTCATCTTTTCTTTCATTTTTTGTTTGTTTTTATGATGATTTCTGGGAATTGAATATTCTCAAAAACCATCTGGTTTATTGTTCATTTTTATTTGCGGAGACAAATTTAATTATTTTATATATAAAGTCAAGTTTTTTTTGATTTTTCCACTCTATCCCACCCGGGTGCTTACCACCCGGGTGGAAAATAGACTAAAAGACAAAAATGACACATCCTTGTCATTCGTCACAAAATCAGATTTGATTCTTATTAGACAGTAGAAGGGATGATTTTGACCGATCATTTCCACCTCGACAGTGAAGCAAAAATCCTAAAACAAAAATTTCTCAGATTAGGACTAGCAAAACTCACTAGATAGACCTAGTAAAAAAGACTTGACAAAGAAGCTGAGAAAGCTCAGAAAAAAGCTGAGGCGGAAGCTCAAGAAGCTCAAGAAGCTCAAGAAGCTCAAGAAGCTCAAGAGGTTGTTGCTGAGAAGAGCAAAAACCAGAAAAAATAATTTATCTTTTATCGTAGGAGTTATGACAAATACATTAGATGATATAATCAAAGAGGTTTATTCAGTGCTAGTGGAGGATCAGACTTCTACGATTTTTGATAAAGAAAGTAAAATTATACCGCATATAAATAGAGTGATACTATCTGTTTGTAAATGAGAAGTGATAAACTCTCTAACAAAAAGAGCAATCAGAGCATGAATGCTAAGCTTTCTCCATAAAGAAGAGATCTTTGAGATCCCTACTACTAAATACTTTGTGGAGCAAGCAAAAAAGGATGATACAGAACTCAAGCTAGATAATGTCTCATGACTGTGAGATAGTGGCTATCTATATATATACGGAATGTTTTTACAGTATGTGGGAGTGGATCAAGATGAAAATACTATCACGCTAGATCAACCACTAGGAAAAGATCTACCAATCAATGTGAAAGTATCTTTTGCGATCCAAAAACCAATAAAGACTATAAAATACAGAGAAATAAGAGACTACGAAAGACAAGAAAAGCTAAACTATTATGATTTTCAAGAAGCACCTTTGTATCATGATTCTTATACCGTGATCCCGTATGAGAAATTTGAATATATTGTTTTTAATGATTTTCAAGGAACGGTAGTAATACCAAGTATTATCATGCCAGATCCCTTGCTAGTGTCTGAGGATGTTTGTATTTTGCCAGATAACTACGGGATAGAGATAGTAGCTCAACTCGTAGCAGGAGAAGAGCTGATCAAAGATGGACAAATTACGCTAGGACAACAAGCACTAGATAGAGGATATACAAAACTAACAGAGATGTATAACTTTTATGCCTCAGCTATCAAAGAGAGGAGAAAGACCATAAAAGTCAGACCTCTAACTTTAGATCAAACATGGTAAAGGATGATAGAATGATTGGAAATGTTTACTCCAAAGAAAATGCCTTTCAGTAGGGGAATTATCTCAGATAAAGGACTCCATAGTGTGCCAGATGATTTTTGCGTTGATTGCAAAAATATTAGGATCGTAAACTCTAGCACAACCGCTAATCGGCAAGTAATCTAGAGTCAGCATTATTAGATGTTTTGTAGTTATTGAATACCATTGTAATAATAAGTTATAAATTATTGTTGGTATTATATTCGAGGATTTGAAATTTCAAAGTATAAGTAGTTAAGAAATAAGTAAAAAATAAGAATAAGTAAATATAAAAAGAAAATAACGAAGTGTAATGTAAAATGAAAAAAGCGTATACACTTAACATTTGATAAAATAGTCCTTGACATGGGGGGGGGGATGTTTATTATTTAAATTGTTTTAAGGCAGGTATAACATATAGTTTATGGAGATAATCATAGGTTGTATCTGGTTTATTACATATCTTATTATTCTTTTTTTATTTCTTATATATAGAGAAGTATGAAAAAATTATTTTCTATTTTAACAGCTACATTACTAACTGTTAGTCAACTCGGAGGTGTTGCTAATGTTGTAAGAGCTGATACACCAACTTGTAATGGAGATTGAGTCGTTGCTTGTATAGATTCAACTTGATATGAAACATTAGCAGCCGCAGTTGATGCTGCTCCAACAGATAATACTGAAACTACAATAACTCTTGTATGAGATGGTGATAGGATGGTTTGAGCTTGAGTAAAAGTTATAGCATGAAAGAATGTAGTAATAGATTTAAACTGAAAGGTATATGAGGTTACTAATCCAACTGTATGATCAGCTTGAACAGAAACAAATGCTTTTCAACTATTAAATTGATCAAAAGTAACATTTAAGAATTGATGATTAGAGTCAACTGTAGCTAAAATTTTCTTGCAAAATTATTCTAATTTAACATTAGATAATGTTATCATAAATAAAGAGAAAAATCCTCAAATGCAATATGCTGTAAGTAATAATTTTAATTCGCTCACAGTAAGGGGAGCTTCAGAGATTTATTGAAGTGAATGACAAGTAGCATTTGATGTTTATTATTGGCCTTCAAATTGATATAGTGACTGAGTAATCGTTTCGTTTTGAGAAGATTTTGTTTGAAAGGTTGTTTGAAAAATTGAATATGATAGTGACTGAACAGATGCATGAAAAGAAAATATAGCTAAAAAAGCAAGGTTAGTTATTAATTGATGAGATTTTTCGCAAGCAACTTTTTCTATCATTGAAAGTACTATTAAGGATGGTGATTCTGCTAATATAACATTACCAAACTGAAATTTCTTAACTTCTGATTGAAAATTCGCTTCTTGTAATGTAAAAATAGAAGATGTATGTTATGAAACATTAGCAGCCGCAGTTGATGCTGCTCCAACAGATAATACTGAAACTACAATAACTCTTGTATGAGATGGTGATAGGATGGTTTGAGCTTGAGTAAAAGTTATAGCATGAAAGAATGTAGTAATAGATTTAAACTGAAAGGTATATGAGGTTACTAATCCAACTGTATGATCAGCTTGAACAGAAACAAATGCTTTTCAACTATTAAATTGATCAAAAGTAACATTTAAGAATTGATGATTAGAGTCAACTGTAGCTAAAATTTTCTTGCAAAATTATTCTAATTTAACATTAGATAATGTTATCATAAATAAAGAGAAAAATCCTCAAATGCAATATGCTGTAAGTAATAATTTTAATTCGCTCACAGTAAGGGGAGCTTCAGAGATTTATTGAAGTGAATGACAAGTAGCATTTGATGTTTATTATTGGCCTTCAAATTGATATAGTGACTGAGTAATCGTTTCGTTTTGAGAAGATTTTGTTTGAAAGGTTGTTTGAAAAATTGAATATGATAGTGACTGAACAGATGCATGAAAAGAAAATATAGCTAAAAAAGCAAGGTTAGTTATTAATTGATGAGATTTTTCGCAAGCAACTTTTTCTATCATTGAAAGTACTATTAAGGATGGTGATTCTGCTAATATAACTTTGCCTGATGAACATGTTATTTATTGTTCTGATGAAAATGTTTGTAAGATCGTTAAAGCTTCTTACTCTGTAACATTCGATGATTCAACAGTTTCAGAAAATGATAAAGTTGCTGAAGTTGCATATAATGGAAAAGTTTCAGCTCCATCTGTATCTAAATCATGTTATTCATTAGATGGATGGTATAATGGAGAAACTAAATATGATTTTGATGCTCCAGTAGCTGAAGACTTAATTCTTAAAGCTAAATGGACTTACACATGTTCTAGAGGAGGTTCTTCAGTTAAAAAAGAAGAACCTAAAACTGAAGATAAAGTAGCTGAAGAATATGCAGAAGAAACTTTTGGTTATGATGAAGCAACTGAAACTCCAGAAGCTACTATTTTGGATAGTGTAGATTATACTGCACCAGATGAACAGTCTCTCGCAGACTTCACTGAAACGATACTCGCAGCACTTGCTGATGATGCAGATGTTTTGGCTAGAATTGAAGCGGGACTAGCTTCATTAGCAGATAGCGAAATGGATCAAGAGCTCAAAGATGCTTATCAGTATGCTCTCCTCAGAGGAATCACTACCATGGATTCTATTGAAAAAGCTGATTTAGACCGTGGAATGACGAGAGCTGAGATGGCAAAAATGCTTGCAGTATTTGCTCAAAAAGTACTAGGAAAGGAGGTTTTGAAATCTGATACTCCTAGCTATGCAGATCTTGGAGAAATGGAAGGTGATTTGCCTGGATATATTCAGTTGGCTTATCAGCTCCAAATTATGGGTATTGATGCAAAGGGGAACCCTTTAGAGAACTTTAATCTACATGCATTAGTGACTAGAGCAGAGTTTGCTACTGTGCTTTCTAGAGTACTTTTTGGAGATGCTTTCAATCAAGAGGGAACTTATTATGAAAAACATTTAGAAGCACTCAAAGCAGCAGGTATTCTCACAAATACTGATCCTAATATGGAAGAGATGAGAGGATGGGTAATGCTCATGCTGATGAGAACTGAAAATGTAAAATAATCTCTTATTATATTTAGAGTAAAAAAAGAAACCTGAGCTCTGTGCTTGGGTTTTTTTTTGTTGTTGTTATTCGATCCCACCCGGGTGGTAAGCACCCGGGTGGTAAGAAATGCTGAGAGTCAGTCCCCTTATGAAGGGAGAAGAGAGGGAGTTCTGTGATGGGATTATGTGAAAAACCTCCCCTCCCCCTCCTTCCAAGGAGGGCAGATGCAGGAAAGGCTTCCGCTGGGGAATTACTTTTGGCATTGCCCCAAAAGTAATCAAAAAGTCTAG
>CAYTFB010000028.1:0-8229 GCA_964437055.1 uncultured Candidatus Peribacteria bacterium | reverse complement strand
TCACCGATTTTTCATTAGAAAGGTTTATTCAAAATCCACTGATATATCAACTTCAGCCGGGGAGATTGTCTTTATTTGCAGGCTTGGAAGAACATTTGATCCTAGACTCTAGCTACAATGCTTCTCCATTGAGTATGAGGAGGATTATCGATACGGCAGTCTTGCTTCAAAAGGAATTATTAACGGATTATAAATTGCTTCTAGTCCTCGGAGATATGAGGGAGTTAGGAGATTTGACGGCTTCTGAGCATCGCCTCTTGGCTGGATATGTGCAACAGAGTGCTGACCAAGCGTTCCTCCTTGGAGCTTCGATGCAGGAGTTTCTGGCTGATGAACTCCTCAAGATTGGTTTTTCTCCAGATTATCTAGAAGTTTTTTCAGACTATCACTCCTTATCAGAAAGTTTACTCACCTTTCTCCAAAATTCTGATGAGAAATGGTTGGTTGTTTGCAAGGGGAGTCAGAATACTATTTTTATGGAAGAGGTAGTCAAAGCTTTACTCAAAAATCCGGAAGATCAGCAGTATTTGACGAGGCAGTCTGCTTGGTGGATGAGAAAGAAGGAAGAGTTTTTGTTTTCATTATTAAATAAAGGTTAGATATTCTTTGACTACATAAAAATATAGTTTTTTTTGCAAAAAAGAAATTTCTGATTATACTTGAGGAGATTTATTTTTTTGTATTACAATGTTATGAAATAGTGTTCAAAGTTTATCAGCACATTCAGAGCAATTCTCATCTCATAGAGTATTTTTTGATGCCCATGCCCATTTACATCCAGACTTTGTTGACTGAGTAGATGAAACAATTATGTGAGGTTTTGTGCATGCTAAAAATTGAGACTATGAAGATTATATCCTATCTCTTGAACAACTTTTAGAGACACATCAAGAATATTTGAGGAGTGCAAATATTCGTCTCTCACAACTAGAGCAGACGATAAAGGAGTATGATATTGAAACTTTAATTTTGGAAATCACAGAAAATAATTTAGAACAAATTTTACCTACCCTATCAACAATAGAATCTATTGTTAATCTAGTTTGTAAAAATTCTCAATGATCTAGACAGGAGCAACTAAAAAAAGATTTAATGCTTTTATATACTTCTGCAGGAATTTATTTGCACTATAAAAATCTTTTACCTAAAACTAGACTAATTTCTGGAGAAGATACTCAAATTTTTGAACAAGCAGACAATTTTAGAAATCAAGCAAAAAATAAAAGGAGAGAGTTTATAGAATTAGCTAAAAACACAAAAAAACTCTTACCTCAAGATATTAAAACGGTGGATACTTTTATAGCAGATCATTTGGATCTAAATAATTGGCAAGAAATGCAAGCTCAAAAAGAAAATGTTTTGAGTAGTTTTAGCTTTGATGATGAATTATATCGCAAGTGAGAGGAATGGATAGATACTCATATTAATTTTTTGAAAAACTCTGCTCAAAGAGATCAGCATTTGGCGAATTTAATCAATAATCTTGAATGAAATGTAGTAGTCAGCTATGGTGCAAGTCATGCAAAATGACTAGCAAAGAATTTACAACTTCTAAATCCTAATATAGAGACTGAAATACTGAATAAAAGGTATCATCAGAATTTATCAGATGAGTTGTATGAGTTTTTAACAAAAACAGAGGAAAATCCTAGAAAAAAAGATCACAATACTCAGTATACTAGTACCACTTTTAAAACTACTTTGTGAACATCTCAAGAAAGTTTTGTGAAATATCGAAATGACAATAAAGATAGAGAACTAAGTGTAGATACTTTAATTAGACTATATCATCAATTTTGAGGAAAAGAAAATTTGATGAAAAAATATTCTTTTTCAAATCAATCGGAAGATCTAGAAAAACAATTAAAGAATGTATATAGATCTGCAATTGAAAAGATGGTAACTGCCATTGTTCAGAAAAAAAACTTTGAAAAAGAGAAAAGAGATATCCAAAGGAAACGAGAGGAGGGATCTCTATCTTGAATCGGTGAGAATGTTTTGAGCCCTTCTTTTAAGTGATTTTCTTTAGAAAATATTGTAGAGTATTGGCAAAAGAATAAGCAAAAAAATCTTGGATTCTGAGCTTTACAGACAATCTATATGAGACTATGAGGAAAAGGTGATTTTAGAAATGAGCTAAAATCAAAATGAGAAATAAGGAGTTTGTATAGAAGAGAGATTGATAAATTGATTGATGAAATATAGCTTTGGTATATTTTGACGATTAGATTAAAGTATTGCTACTTATTTTTAATACTTATTTACAACACCAAATACTGATCAATTAATACCGCATCACTCCTAGAAATAATCCCCAAAATTTCTTCATTAGGATTTCCAGTGGCAGTGATAAAGAGGACTGAAAGTTTCTCTCCTGCCATATTTCTTTCATTAAAGAGTTCATTCGCTTCATAAATATTCATATACTGTGAGACAAAGAGAAAATCTTTCCATCCATACTCTAGTGGAATATGTCCAATTTTAGTTGCAGAGAGATTGATATAGTTTTCATAAAGGAGAAAATCTGCCAGTCGATAGAGCAGTTTAGCTTCACTAAGCACTCAGATAAACTGATGCTGTGAATTGTAGATAGGAATCTGAGTAAATCCTTTTCTTTTCATCATTGGGATCACTTCTTTGAGATATTCATGAGTAGAAGCCTGATGGACTTCTTTTCTAAAAATATCGATGACTTTGGGAGGATCGGTGATGATTTTTTGATATTTTGAAATCTTTTCTATCGCAGCAGGAGTCGGAGTAGCAAAGGTTTCTCCTTGCATTTTGATCCCATGAGTGATGAAATTTCTTAGTTCTCCAAAACTTCTCAGGGTATAGATATGTTTTCTGATAAAATTGGTGATACTATAGTTTCCATCACTGATTTTTTTTAATTTTTCATTATAGGGACTAAATCCCTCCTCTCCTAGGACTTTATCTAAATGTTTATCGATTCCATTGAAAATTGCCAAAAAACTCAAAATCAGATCTTCTCCATTTGAAGAAATGCTTGATTTTACTTCAGATTTTTGATCGTTTTTAGTGATTTTGGGAAGTTGTTGATATTTTTCGTGATGCATTGCTTATCTGTAAATTAAAATATTCTTACTACTGAGTATAGTGCTTTCCCCTCAAAAAAGCAAATTTTCTGATTTTTTTTGCAAATTATTGTTTAAAAATAAAGATAAAAATCTGATTTCTTTTTTATTTCTTTTCTGAGAGAAAAAACTTCCCGTTTTTTTGCTTTTTAGATAAAAAATCAGTATAATTAAATCTGAAAAACAAAAGATCCAAAGAAAAATATTTAGCATAGATTAAACAATCTTATATGGAGACCATTGATTTCAAGAAAGAATTACAACAAGCAATACTGAGATCAGATGTTGTGAAGATTTTTGATAATCTTTTGACGATTGGGGTAGAGGAAGGTGCATCAGATATCCATATTGAACCTATGGAAAACTACTCTAGGATTAGGGTGAGAATTGATGGAGTTTTGGAAGAATTGATCCAATATCCTAGATCCTTGCACGAAAGTATTATCTCAAAATTTAAGATCGAATCATGACAGATGAGACCAGATGAAAAGAGGCTCCCTCAGGATGCCAGAGTTTCTAGTATTACTCAAACTAATAAAGAAATCGATCTCCGTGCCAACACATTGCCTACTGTTTGGGGAGAAAAGCTCGTAATGCGTATCGTGGATAAATCTAAAGAAATTCCGCCGCTCAATCAGTTAGGACTCGTGGGATCGAGTAAAGATATTGTCGAGGCGCGTCTTCTAGATCCGAATGGGATTATCCTGAATACAGGACCTACTGGTTCTGGAAAGACCACCACTCTTTATGCAGCTTTGCATGAGATTAATCGTATTGAAACCAATATTATTACTTATGAAGATCCAGTGGAAAATAAAATGCATGGACTCAATCAGTCTCAAGTAAGGGCTGATATTGGATATAACTTTCTATCAGGTTTGAGATCAGCATTGAGACAAGATCCTGATGTGATCATGGTAGGAGAGATTCGTGATAGAGAGACGCTGGAGATGGCGATGGAATCTGCCATGACAGGACACTTGGTATTCTCTACCATCCATACCAACTCTGCTGTTGAAACTTTGACTAGAGCGTTCAACTTGGGGGCTCAAACTTTTATGGTTGCTGGTACTTTTAACTTAGTGATCGCACAGAGATTGGGGAGAAAGGTTTGTTCAAATTGTACACAAAAGATAGATGTCAAAAATAGCAATAAATATCAAAATGCATTAGAAACGTTCCGTGATTTTGATAGAACAGCACTCAAAAATGAATTGGTAAGTAGAAAAATTACTGGAGAACAGCGAAATGATTTTGTAAAGGAAGGAAAAATTACTGTAGGAACCGGAAAAGATCCTAAAACTTGAGAAGTCTGTCCAGTATGTGGAGGAAATGGTTATAAAGGAAGAGTCGGAATTTATGAAATGATGGATTATACAGATGATATCAAAACGATGATCTTGGATGGAAAACCGGCATTTGATATTGGTAATTATGCCCTTTCTAAAGGAATGATCGATCTAGAAAGAGATGGGGTTTTCAAAATCATCCGTGGAGAAACCACCTTAGATGAGCTTTATAGATTGGTAAGATTGAGAAAAAAACCTTAATTTATTTTTCATAAAAACAAAAATTCCATGGAAAAGAAAACTCAAAGTACTTTCGACAAATTAAACCAGATGATGGATCAGCCAGCCTTGAAAAATAAGGTGAGCTTTTTTAGACTTCTTTCAGTGTCTCAAAATGCTGGTCTAGGAATCAGAGATGCTTTGCTTTCTATTGCAAAATCTGAACCTAATCCTACCTTCCAAGGATGGATTGTACATATGATTGATTCTTTGACAGAAGGTGCTTCTCTAGCTGAAGCATTAGAGGAATATCCAAAGTTCTTTAATTCAGATGAAATTGAGCTCATTAAATCAGCTGAGATTACAGGTAATATGTCCAAAGTACTCTCAGAACTTTCAGATGAGTTGGAAAGAGATCAGGAGATCAATCAAAAAATCAAAAAAGCGATGACCTATCCAGTGATGGTATTGAGTATTGCTATTATTGCGGTTGCAGTAATTTTGATTATGGTATTGCCTCCAATGATTGAGATGTTTTGAGACAACAAACTCCCAGGAATTACGATATTTATGGTAAATGTTTCAGATTTTTTGATTGCTCATCGATGGAAATTATTAGGATGAATTATTATTTTGGTGACGACTTACAAGTTTCTTTATGAAAAGGTTTTGGTCTTTAAGATGGCAGTAGATAAGCTGTTACTTAAGATTCCGGCTATAGGAAGTGTGATCAAAAACTATTATATGTACAAATTTGCCAACCTCCTTTCCCAATTTTATGAAGCAGGAGTAAGTCCTGTAGTATCGTTAAAACTTCTTTGAAATATCTTTGCCAATCATGAATATAAAGAGAAAATGTATAATGTGAGAAATGATCTTGAGTCTGGATTTACCCTTTATGAATCTCTAGTTTCTTCTTCACTTTTTGATCCAATTTTGATTCAGATTATTAATGTGGGAGAAAATACTGGTTCTTTGACTGAGGTACTCAAAAAAATGTCCAATTTTTACCGTAATAATTTTCAGAATGCGGTAGATACAGCGATGTCTCTGATTGAACCAATTTTGATGATGTTTGTGGCGGCTATTGTGGGGGTGATTGTAGCTGCAGTGTTCTTACCGATGGCAGATATGATTAGTGCGGTTTCTGTGGGATAGTGTTTTACTTTGTTTGAAATAAATGAAGAAAAAACTGATAATAATTTTGCTTTCTTTTGTAGTATTGCTTTTTGCCCAAAGTTTTGCAAATCAACTTTGGATTATGGAACTCCATTTTTCTAAAGGAGTAAGTATTGAATTCGGAGGAGAAGATAATTTATTTTCTTCAGATTTTACCCAGCAATGAATCTGGGAGCTTTTTCAGGCTTCAGATGTTTTTATTAAACAAGAATTAAAACCATTATTATCCAATAAAGTTTCTAGAGATCAGAATTTTACATCTTATTTGTGATATGGGACTAAGCTTGCAAATGCTTTAGAGAGAGAACAAGGTACTTTAGATCAAGAATATTCAACCCTCTCTAGAGAAAACTCTAACTGTCAGCAGCAACTCAATGGACTCAATAGCAATTTAGAAAAATCACTTAAAAATAATGATGCACGTCTTTTTGTTAGTACTGTAGAAGCTGCTCGTGAAGCTAGAGTTTGTTTGGCAGAGCTCAAGGTATTGATGAGTGCAAATCGTAATTTATATATCAAATCAGAGAGGTATCTACATGTTGTTATTCTCAAAAATGATTATTTATCCAAAAATAAAAATCTGATCCTCAATCATTATGAACTTTTAGAGCCAAAATTACTCAAAGAACTTTATACTATTGCACAAACTTTAGAAAATTGGGAAGGAACAAATTTTTAGTTTTTCTCTTCTAAGTAGTTTCTGGAGCTTTCCTTGCAATAGTGGTAGTTTTCTATATGCTCATAGCACTTTAGATTTTAAATTTCTTTTATGCAATTGACCAAAATTATCGCTACAATTACCAATGCTTATGACGCAGATCTTTTAATCAAAATTAATAATGCTGGAGTCAATGTTTTGAGGCTCAACTTTACCCATGCTACTCCAGAAAATTCTCTAGAATTAGTACAAACTATCCAAAGACTCAACGATGAGGGAAAAATTCATATGAGTTTGCTGCTAGATACCAAGGGTCCAGATATTAGGACTGGAGATAGAGATACTCCTTTGCTGATCAAAAAAAATCAGACTTTTTATATCTATACAAATCTATCAAAAGTAGATCCAGATCAAGACCTTTTTTGTGATTATCCCAATATCATCAATGATGTTAGCATTGGCCAAGAGATTGTAATCGATTCAGGAGCGTTGTTGGTTACTGTTGTAGAGACTCAAAAAGATGCTCTCCTTGTTAAAGCAAAAAATGATGCCACCATCTGATCCAAAAGACATATCAATCTCCCTGGAGTAAAGATTTCTCTGCCCGCTTTGATTGAAAAGGATAAACAAGATATCTTATTCGGGATTCAACATGGATTTTCTTATATTGCTGCTTCCTTTATTAGAACGGGAGAAAATGTCAAAGAAGTGAGAAAATTTTTGGATGATAATGGAGGACAGCATATCAAAATTATTTCAAAAATTGAAAATAAAGAAGCGATTGATAATTTAGATGATATTGTGCATTTTTCGGATGGAGTGATGGTTGCTAGAGGGGATCTGGGAATTGAATTACCGATTACTTCTTTGCCAGGCTATCAAAAACAAATTTTGGATATGGGATTCAAGTATGGTAAACCAGTAATTATTGCAACTGAGTTATTAAAAAGTATGGTTGAGTCTCCTTTCCCTACGAGAGCAGAGATTAGTGATATCCACAATTCTGTGATGATGAGAGCGGATACGGTGATGCTTTCTGATGAGACGGCAATCGGAAAATATCCTCTCAAAGCAATTACTTATATGCAAAAGACTGTTGTTGAGGCAGAGAAAATGACCAAAAATAAGCATAAAGATTTTTTCTTAGAGACTAGTTGTGAAAAAGAGCTACTAAAAAAAGCAATTGCTAGACAAGCACTAATGTTAGCAGATGAGATCCATGCAAAGATGATTGTGGTATTTTCTCTTTCATGACATCTTGCCCAGTATTTGTCTGCTTTCAAGCCCAATTGTAAAGTTTTTTCCTTTACCAAGGATAAAGCAATCCATTATGGATTAGGATTTTATTATGGGATTCATTCAGAATTGGTGGAGCATTGGGGAGAACATACTTCTGATGCCCAAGAGGTAGCAGTGGAAGTTCTCAAAGAAAAAAAACAGATTAAAAAGTGAGATTATATTATTGTCGTAGGAGAAAGAGTTTTTGAAGGGGTGAGTCAACCACAAATTAGAGTCGTTCCTATTGCTTAGTTTGTTTGATGATTTTTTTTAATTTTATCTATAATAATACCAAATACCATGAGAGTACCAATCGGAATATCAAATAGACATGTTCATCTTTCTCAAGCAGATGCAAATACCTTATTTGGACCAAACTATCAACTTACTAAGATTAAAGACTTATCTCAACCTGGACAATATGCCTGTGCAGAAACCCTCACTATTCGGTGACCTAAATGAAGTATTGAAAAAGTCAGAATTTTGTGACCTTATAGAAAATTTTCTCAGG
>CAYTFB010000027.1:0-8255 GCA_964437055.1 uncultured Candidatus Peribacteria bacterium | reverse complement strand
TCGCATCTAGTTTTTTTACTAGTACGAGAAAAATGCGTATGAGGAAGTGGAATATTTTTGATCGGATCTTGGTCTACCAAAAAGGTTTTCTGAAACTGAGTATCCTGAGCGATCTTTTCGATAATATCATCGATATCTCTTTGAGAAATTTCTCCTCCATACTCTTGAGTACTCGGTAGATACACTTCATAGGCACTGATCTGATAATCCTCTAGCTGAGTATTTTTTTTGGTATTAACTAGGAGTTTGAGAGAATAGACTTTGAGCTGATCAGAAAGTCCAAAATTACTATTAGACTCTTTACCAGATTTTCGATCAAGGATAAAATACCTATTATTACCAAAAATTACTCCAAAATCTGGACTGGCCATCACACTAATTTCTCTGAGTTCAGGGATATTTTTGGTATTGATTTTCATACTTTCAAAGTCAGGATTTTTGGGTTTTTCTATGTAAACAATATGAGTTCCATTCATCATCTCGAGAATTTTTTGATGCCAAGGAGAAGCTATCAATGCGTCCAGATTTTGGATCACTCTCTGAATTGTAGGTTCCAAAAGATCATCAGCATCTTGCTGATAAAAGTGCTCTGAGAGCCCAGCTCTATCATGATAATCAAAAGTCTGATAATCTTTATTTTTGGAGGCATTAAATTCCTCATGCATCATCTCAGAAATCTCATTTTTGAGCTCCTCTAACTCCTCAGGAGAAACCGATCTATTCTCTTGGAGAAGGTGGAGATAATTTGACAGCAAGATATGAGTTTTTTCTCCCATCCACATTTCCATACTTTTGAGATATTTGAGGATCATAGTTTCCTCTCGAAGTAGTGGATCAATCTTTTTGAGCGCAAAACTGTAATAATTGAAAAAGTACTTTTTCTCACAATACTCCAAAAGAGTAATCCTAGTATTGGATCGGGCTAATCCTGGTTTGGAATGAGATTTTCTAGGTATCATCGAGATCTATTAGTAAATAAATGCTGATTCACTTTCCATACTAGTATTGTTTTGACAAAAAGCAAGGATTTTTGGCGATCATGTTATTTTTTGATCAAGCTTCTCACCAAATAGTCCAAATCTCCTGCACTAAAAACTACGACAATCTCATCTTTCTCCCTCTCTTGAAAAAAAGCGGGCAATCATTCTGAATTTGCAAGATATCTCGCATCAGCTTGTTGAGCAAAAAAGTTCCCTAAGACCTCAAAAGAATCAAAACGATGCTCCTGGAAAAGAGGAGTTTGAGTGAAATATTGGAGCTGTTCTCTAGCAGTATAGAGCTGATAAATGTATCTCTCCTCATAGAGCTGGATCTCTTGGAGAAAATCATCCCATCCATCTACAACCCTTTTGGCCTGATGAGGCTGAAAAAGGAGGGTAATTTTTTGATCAGGAAATCTTTCTCTCAGCGTCTCATATCCTAGTGCCAAGGAAGAGGCAATATGTCCATAGTCACTAAAGACCTTTGCTCCTTTGCTAGTAGTTCCAAGATATTCCATCCTCCTCCAAGTACCATGAAAGTTTTTCAAAACCTGTTCCATTTTTGTTGAGTCAATACTGGGATCAAAACTTTGGAGCATTGCTGTTACTAAAGAAATATTGTGGTCCGTATGCCTCCCTCGAAGGTGATTGAGCTGAAAATGCTGGGTTGGAACGATCTGGAATTTGTCAGATTTTTGTAAGAGCTGAATACTTGGTTCTTCTGCGAGAAGAAAGACTTTTTGCTTGGTTTTGGTAACTCTGGCATCAAATGCTGAGAGATAATCCTTCTCATCCTCAAAATAATCCGTATGATCTAGTTCCAGATTGCTAATCAAGAGATAATCGATATCCAAGAGAAGAAAATGTCTACGATATTCACAAGCTTCGATGAAAAAAAGATATTTTTTGATCAGTTCATAAGGAAGCTGTTTACCACTGAGGATAAAAGAAAAAATCTGATGCAGCTCTGATTTTTTAGAAACATCGAGATAATAGCCTTGATTGTTGAGATCTGGAATCAATGCTCCGACAATCCCTAAAGCAAAATCTGGGAGGAGCTGCTGAGCAGCAAAGATTCCGATACTGGTTGAGCTACTTTTACCATTGGTACCGGCAAATCCTACCGTAGTAAAATATTTAGAAATCTCTCCCAAAAACTGAAAATAACTCCAGATTTTGAGGGGCTGCTGTTGTTCTCTTTTGAGCTGAAAGGCGCGAACTACTTCTGGACTCTCTTTGGCTGCTTCTGAATAGATGAGAAGATCCTCTGCCTGCACTTGATACTGTCCATGGCCAACGAAGGTTTTGATACCCTTGCTTTTTAGTTTTCCCAAAAGCTCACTCTCATTACTATCAATTGCAATGATATTTTGCCATCCCAGTTCTCGTAAAATATGGACGAGGTTGGACATCCCTGTACCTCCTGCACCGACAAAAACAATTTGCATCTCAAAACTTTCAATAAAAATAAAAATCAGAATTTTGTGGAAGGGTAAATTAGGCCAAAAGCTGTTTCCAAATTTGCTTTTTTGCGGTAGCAATCAGACTTTTTCTATCTTTAGTTTGGAAGATTTTTTTGTAATGACGATGAGCTAAAAGTTGAGCTGTTAGCTGAGGAATAAAGTCCTCTCTCCTCTGATCAAAAAGGATCCCTCCATGATGCTGGACATACCATCTAGCATTATCAAACTGATCGTGGGTCCAAGGAATCGGCACCATAAAAAGCTTGAGATCAAAAAGTTCCTGCTCTGCCAATGCAGTAGTTCCTGCTCTGGTGATTGCGAGATCTGAAGTATAATAGAGTGCACCGATTTCTGATTGAGAAGCAAAAGCAATGGTTTCGACATTGGGAAAATCTTTGAAATGTTCAGCTAACTCATGATTGAGCTTACCCAATAAAATCCTGAAATGCATCTGGGTAAGTTCTGGATTCTCTACTAAAATCTTTGCTAATCCTAGATATAGATCTCTCGATCCCTGAGAACCACCCATTACTAATACTTGAGTCTGAGGATCAAGTGCTGAGGATCCAAGATTGTTTTCTCCCAGGAGGATTTCATCAGAAAGAATCTGTCCGATCACTTCTGCTCATGCAAAGACTCCCTCAAATCCGGTAAAACGATATTTTGCGAACTTATTAGCGATACGATTGACGAGTCCAGGACGAACATCTGACTCATGGACCAGGATTGGTTTTCTGAGTATTTTGGCTGCAATGACTACCGGCAATGCCACATAGCCTCCCTTGCAAAAAATAACATCTGCTTTGATTTGCCATAGTTTGACAACACTTACAAATACTCCCCAGAGGAAAACGAAAAGATCCCTCACATTAAGCAACAAGGATCTGAAAGTCTTTTCTCTACGAAACTTACCAGAAACGATGGAGATAAAAAACAGATTTTTTTGTTTTTTTTGGAGTTCTAGACAGCTTTCCTCTTCGAGAGAATTTTTAGTACCAAATCGGTAGATAGCTTCCACTTGTTTAGTCAAATCTGAATGCTCCTGCTGATAGAGGATCAAGCTTTTGATCGGAAAGACATGTCCTCCCGTGCCTCCTCCTGCCATGACAATAGTTTTTTGCTGCATCTAGGGTAAATGAAATAAAGTTTTTTGAAAGTATAGACAAATCTAAAAGTTTTTCCATGCTTTTAGCCAAAGCGGTTCAAGAGAAAGGATCCACTAGCAAAAATCAAAATATGCAAAACATAAATCAGCAATGCTTGCTTGGAAATAAAGAGCGCTAGAGTATCTCGCCAAGTATGGGTGCGGAGTGGATAATTATTTTTCCTCAGGAGAGAAAAACTACTAAATAATAAAAGAATCATTCCAATGAGAAACATCGGCATCAGAAGCTTTCCACTACGAAAACCAAAATCAAAAACCCCAATCGTTTGGATCAAGAAAAGAAGGAAAATCCAGATTCCATAAACTATAAAAGCCAGATTTTTGTACTGATGTTTGGCCAAATATCCCCATAAGGCAAAAAAGATCGCTAAAGAACCATAATCCATCCATTCATAAAACCAGGGATACAAGAAGAGAAAAAAGAGATTGATCAGTATAAAAATAGTAGTTGTTGGCTTTTGATCAAAAAAATGGAGGACTAATCTCGCTACCAGAATGGAGATCAAAATATTAAAACTAAAATCTAGAGATCCTTGTCAATATCTAAAAGCAAGCTGAGCTATCCAGAGTAATAATCCCCAAATCAGCAAATCCCACCTCCATCTATAAGATCCGGAAAATCCCACCAAAAAGAGAAAGAGCGGGAAAGCAATCCTCCCAATCAACCTCAACCAAAGGATTTCTGGGAAAAAATAATAGCCTAGATGATCCACAATCATCGTCAGGATAGCAAGAATTTTGAGATAGTCATAAAGGTTGGGTCTGAGAGTGATCATAAATGCTGAGCTTTGGTTGCAAAATAAAGATAAAAAACTATAGTACTGATGTAAAAGTCTCTCAAAGATCATAAGAGCCTCTAGCATAAGTTTTTAATCTTCAAAATCAAAACAAATGCAAATCAAAAAAATCAGATCATCGCTGATGATAGCTTTTCTCGGAATCCTGATCGGAGTACTGGGAGTTTTATTGGTTCAACAATGGGTGATTCCTGAGGGATCCTCTAGCACCCTTTCTCCCATAGAAGCACTCAAATCCAAATCTCAAAATGCAATCTCTAGTGTAGAAAAGATCCTTGCAAAAGAGTATTTTGATGATCAAAAACTCCTTGAGCAAAAAGAAGCCATGGAACTAGGAGCAATCAAAGGATTTGTCGATGCACTCAATGATCCCTATACCCTCTATCTGGATGCAGAACAAATGTCTGGACTGAGCCAAGAACTAGAAGGAGAAACAGACTTTGAAGGGATCGGTGCAGTCATAGAAAAAAAAGAATACTATATCCAGGTAGCAGAAGTGCTCAAAAACTCTCCTGCATTCAAAGCAGGAATCCAACCTCTAGATAGAATCGTAATGATCAATACCGGAGAAACGAGAGAGATTGATATTTATGAAGCAGTCAGAAGGATTGCTGGACCTCAAGGGACTACCGTAGATCTTATGATTGAAAGACTCGATAAAGAAGGAGAAAAATCCTATCTCACCGTAACGGTAACTAGAGAACTTATCCAGATCCCTTCCCTCAAATATCGTATCGAAAAAGTACAAAATCAGTCAATCTGATTTATTGAAATCTTGGTCTTTGGAGAAAAGACAGAGGCACTCCTCAATGCTGCAATCAGAGAATTTATTGATACAGGGATCGATGGCATTGTCCTAGACCTGAGAGGAAACGGAGGAGGGCTGATGCTCAGTGCCGTAGATATCGCAAAACACTTTCTGGAGAGAGGAAAACTTGTCGTATCTGCACAGTATCGCCGCTATGAAGATATGAACTACTATGCTAATGGATTCTGAGAGCTAAAGGATTATCCACTCGTAGTGCTGATTGATGGGATGACCGCAAGTGCAGGAGAGATCCTGGCATTAGCTCTACACGAACAAAACAACGCTCCTCTCATAGGGTCCCAAAGCTTTGGAAAAGGTTCAATCCAGACGATGCAAGATTTCCCTGGAGGAGAATCTCTCAAATATACCGTAGGAAATCGATACTCTCCAAATGGAACCAATGTCAATTCCCAAGGGGTGACTCCAAGTCTAGAAGTCGCTTTTGATCTGACTGGCTATGTAGAGCAGCACCTCGACAATCAAATGGAAGCTGCAAAATCTCTCCTCTTGGATCAGATTTTGGGAGGATCAGATTCAGAGTCAGAAACATTAGAAGAATAAAAAATATTTTTTTACCATATCTAAGCATCAAAAAAACAATGCAAACAAATCAAATCAAAGATCTCATTTGAAAAGAAAAAATAACTCATAACTGAGGACTAGATCAAGAGATCAATAACAATGGGAACACAAGAGCTTCAATAAGTGTAGATGAATTATTGAAGGTTATCCGTTGAGAAATCTCAAGAATAGATATTAATCCAAGTGAAATTGACTTTAAACTACCCCTTAAATCTGAACTCGTTGAGATACTTTATAAAAATGAAAAAATAGGAGAAGTTGCTAAAAATGAAATAGCAGATCTCCTTGAATAGCAATATTTATCTTACTAACCCTCCACACTAGCAATGCTCCTTTATGGAAAAGAATTGGCTCAACAGTGGCAAAGTGAGCTCCAGTCGCAGAGACAGGAATATTTTGGGGATGCAGCAGTATATGTGGGGATCATCTTTCTCTGAGAGAATAGTGCCTCTAATAGCTATGTCAAAAAAAAACAAGAATATGGGGCAGCGATTGGATTGCCAGTCCTCGTTTTTGGGCAAGAGAGAAAATCAGAAGGACTAAGTACTGATCAAGATTTTTTAGTAGCACAGCAATGGCAAGCAAAATCCTATCCAGATAAAGAGAGTGTTTTGGAGCTGATCGAGTTTCTCAATCAAGATCCTCAATGTGTAGGGATTATCCTCCAGCTGCCTTTACCTCCAGCTTTGCAAGCTGTGCAGACTGAGCTCCTCTCTACCATCAGTCCTCAAAAAGACCTCGATGGAATGAATGGAATCCTACTAGGAAAAGCATTTTTGGGAGAAATCAATTTTACTCCTGCTACTCCCAAAGCGGTCCTCAAACTCCTCGATCACTATGAGCTTGGAGATCTCAAAGGGAAAAATGTCGTGATCCTTGGTAAAGGAATCGTCGTAGGAAAACCCCTGGCCTTGGAGGTGCTCAAAAGAGGAGGATTCCTCAAACACTTTGATATCCATACCGATGCTGAGACGATCAAAAAATATTGCCAACAGGCAGAGTATATTTTCTCCGCTACAGGAGCCAATCATCTCATCGATACCAGCTATCTCAATGATCAAAAAAATCAGATTTTGATCGATATTGGCTATGGATATTTGGAAGGAAAGCCCGTAGGAGATGTGCAGAGAGAGCAAGTGCAGAATCAGGTACTACATCTCAGCCCGGTACCAGGAGGAGTAGGTCCACTGACGGTTGCTGCACTCTTTGATAATGTTTTTGAGCTCTATAAACAGAGAGATCTCCTCTCTGGAAAATAAGAAAAAAGAATAACAAAAATATATTTACTGAGAAAACTCTTTTGATTTTTATTGTTCCTAGCTGATGAAAATTTATCTAAAAGGATACTATGGATACCAAAACTTTGGAGATGAACTCTTTTTTTTTGAGCTAGTGAGAACAATCTTTGCCGAGTATCCTCAGCTACAGCAGCTCACTGTGGAAGTAGGAAATAAATCCTGGATGAATTCTCGAGTCCAGAGAAATCTGGATTTTATCCAAGAATATTATCAAGAGCAAAGAGAAGATTGAACGAATCCTGTAGATCGAGAGAAAGTGCAATTTTTTGAAGTGCCTCAAAATAAATGGCTCCGATATCTCAAAACAAGCCTGGGAATCAGCCCTCATGCCAGAGATTTTAAAATTTTCTGAGGGGGAGAGGTGCTAGATGAGAGTAGAAATTTTCCGCATGATGGATGGAATCTCCTGCTCCTCTATCCTCGCAGTATCTGGAAAAAAAACTTTGCGCTCTATGGGGGGATCGGAAGCAGTCAAAAAAAGACTAGCAAAATCCTCAAAAAACTCCTCCTTCCCAGAGCCCAAAAAATGTATTTAAGAGATAATAAATCTTTTCAGGAAGCGAAGGAATATCATCAAAAAAGCTTTGCAACTACAGATTTTTCAAAACCTTTATTAGATTATTTTCTCACTCAGCAGAGCACAAAAAAATCCGCAAACTCCAGAATGGTGATCAACCTCAATCCTGAATATCTGCAGAATCCTGATGCAATCAAAGCAATAATAAACAATCCTGATCAAGAAGTGTATTTTTTCCCTGGGGATCTAGGAGTAGATTTGCAGTTTTTCCCTAGCTTGCAGGAACAATTCACTCAAGCAAAAATCTATGACTGGAGTCAGCAAAATATCCCAGAAATTTTACAATTTTTGGCAGAAAGTGAAAAAGGAATCGGCTATAGACTCCATTTTCTCTATCCTCTCAAACAATTTTGAGTCCCTTTCCAGAATCTGAGCCAACACAGTAAAAATCAGTCCCTCTTTTAGTTTTTTTTCTAAATAAAAAAAGCACTTCTCTTTGCTTTTTTCCAATAAAAAAAAGAAGCGTGCTTTGCTTTTTTCCAATAAAAAAAAAGAAGCGTGCTTTTAACCTTTACTTGGTACCTAGTGGAAGCCAGGTAGTCTAGAAAGAGACTTTTGACTAAGATTGGGTTTGTACTTACAAAG
>CAYTFB010000026.1:0-8510 GCA_964437055.1 uncultured Candidatus Peribacteria bacterium | reverse complement strand
CGTAGGTTCTGATGGTGGTTGCTTTTGTGAATGTAGTAAAGATAATAATGGAAATACTGCTTGGAGACTCCTCAGCAGAAAAAATATCTGCATCAATGCTTGTGAAAGCGCTGGAAAATAATTAAACCCACCCGGGTAATCCTACCCGGGTGGAAATAAAATAACAAAAAAGTCCCCTCCTTGCTCAAGGAGGGGTTTAGAATGGATTTAGAAAAAAATCAAAAGCTTTTATTCCCTTATACTATACTATTACATGACAATCAACGTAAGACAATTCGTCTTTGACCACATCACTCCTTATCATGGAGATGCTTCTTTCCTCAGTGGACCGAGCAAAAAGACTCAAGCACTTCGAGAGAAAGTGAGCCAACTCCTCAAAGAAGAGAGAGACAATGATGGATGTAGAGCCGTAGATGCCGAGACCATCTCAACTATTACTTCCCACCAACCTGGTTATATCGACCAGGAACTGGAAACTATTGTCGGACTCCAGACTGATGAACCGCTCAAAAGAGCTATCAAACCTTATGGAGGAGTCAGAGTGGTAGCTGGTGCCCTCGCAGAGAGAGGCCATGAGCTCCCAGAGAGAGTACAGGATATTTTCCAGTATACCCAAAATCACAATGATGCAGTATTTTCTGCCTATGATGCAGAATGTAGACTCTATAGGAGCAAACATATCGTGACCGGACTCCCAGACAACTATGCCAGAGGAAGGATCATCGGAGACTATAGGAGACTCGCACTCTATGGGATCGATACCCTCATCGCAGAAAAAAAGTCTGACTTTGAAAAAATTTCTGGAGACATGTCTGATGATAAAATCAGACTCAGAGAAGAGGTTTCCAAACAGATCCAAGCACTCAAAGAGATCGCTGAGATGGCCAAAGGTTATGGTTTTGATGTGAGTAGACCTGCAGAGACTGCTCAGGAAGCTATCCAGTGGGTATATTTTGCCTATCTGGCAGCAGTAAAAGAACAAGATGGAGCTGCAATGTCTCTAGGAAATGTTTCGAGTTTCCTCGATATCTATATCGAAAAAGATCTCCAATCCTGAAAACTCACCGAAGAGCAAGCTCAAGAACTGATTGATCACTTTGTGATGAAACTCAGACTCGTGAGACATCTCAGACCAGGATCCTATGATGAAATCTTTGGAGGAGATCCGACCTGGGTGACAGAATCCATTGGAGGAATGTTCCATGATGGAAAGACAAAAGTAACCAAAACTTCTTTCAGATTTTTACAAACCCTGTACAATCTCGGCCCTTCTCCAGAGCCAAATCTTACCGTACTTTGGTCAGAGTCGATGCCTCAGGGATTCAAAGATTTTTGTGCTCAGGCTTCTATTGATACCTCCTCTATCCAGTATGAAAATGATGATCTCATGAGAGACTGTAGAGGTGGAGATGACTATGGAATCGCTTGTTGTGTATCCTACCAAGAAATTGGTAAAAGAATCCAGCATTTTGGAGCCAGATGTAACCTCGCAAAAACCCTCCTCCTTGCCATCAATGCAGGAAAGGAAGAAGAAGGCGGAGCTCAGGTGATGGATAATATTGCACCTCTCCAGAGCGATGTCCTCAGCTATGATGAAGTGATGGCCAATTTCAAGATTGCTATGGCAGAAGTAGCCAGAGTTTATGCCAAAGCGATGTATGTCATCCACTATATGCATGATAAATATTACTATGAAAAAGCACAGATGGCTTTTGTAGATACCCACTATGGTGTAGATATCGCCTACGGAATTGCTGGGATTTCTATCGTAGCAGATTCTCTCTCTGCTATCAAACATGCTAAAGTAAAAGTAATCAGAGACGAAAATGGAGTGAGCCAAGATTTCCAGATCGAGGGAGAATATCCTATGTTTGGAAATGATGATAATCGTGTAGATGATATCGCGATCGAGATCCAAGAATTCTTTATGCAAGAGCTCGAAAAACATAGAGCTTACAAAGATGCGAAACCGACGCTCTCTCTCCTCACTATTACCTCTAATGTAATGTATGGAAAAGCTACTGGAGCTACTCCAGATGGGAGAAAAGCCGGAGAATCTTTTGCACCAGGAGCCAACCCAATGCACGGGAGAGATCATTCAGGAGCCATTGCTTCTCTCAACTCTGTAGCAAAATTTGACTACGAATTGGCTCAGGATGGAGTATCCAATACTTTTTCAATCGTGCCTCCTTCCCTCGGAGCAACTAAAGGAGAACAAAATGAAAATCTGGTAGGAATGCTCGATGGGTATTTCAAAAAAGGTGCGCATCATCTCAACGTCAATGTCCTCAATAGAGAACTCCTCATGGATGCGTATGAAAACCCAGAAAACTATCCTCAACTAACGATCAGGGTTTCTGGATATGCAGTAAACTTTGTCAGACTCTCCAAAGCGCATCAGCTCGAGGTGATCGAAAGGACTTTCCACGAGAGAATGTAAAAAAAAATTATAAAAAAGTTTGCTCAGATTTTTTCAAATCTCCCCTGCCCTCTCTTTCTCAAGAGGGGGTTTTTTATTTTATTCTATTCCCACCCGGGTGGAAATAGGTGATAATTACTGCCACCCGGGTGTATCATAGCAAATCTCCCCTAGCCCCTCTTTCTCAAGAGGGGAAGTATGTTAGTAAAAAATATCTAAAGCACTTCCTCCCTTGATAAAGGGAGGATAGGAGGGATTTGTAGGATAAAGTTCTGTCATCGCGAACGCAGTGAAGCGATCTAGATAAATAAATCCAATGGTCCTCCTTTTCTAAAGGAGGTACCAGAAAATAGGAGGATTTAAAAAAACAAATCTCCCCTAACCCCTCTTTGACAAGAGGGGAAATGTATTAGTAAACAAAAAAATGTATTAGTAAACAAAAAAAGGAAATTCCACCGAATCCAATGACAAAAGTAATCTATAGCACCCGAGAAAAAAACAAGTCCTCCTACCCATCACAAACCACCCGCAAAACGCTGAAAAGCTCCCCATCGACTCAACAATCCCCGTCAAAACAACGCGCCGTCTGTTTTGACTAGACCTTTTGATTACTTTTGGGGCAATGCCAAAAGTAATTCCCCAGCGGAAGCATTTATTTTTATAAATACTATCCTAATGGATTGTTAAGCGAAGTGAAATCCCGTGAAACAGGGCCACATCGCTAACGCTCCTTGCAATAAAAACACTCTACGGGATTTCTCCATTTCACTTTGTTCCAGTCAAAATGACAAATAACTTCCAACAAAAGCATCCTGACTTGCTTTTATGAGCAGATTTTCTATACTTAAAAGGTATTTTTAGCTCCAGAATGTACACACCTCATGCGAAGTATCCTCCTAGCGATGAGCGGATTACAGCTCCCTATCACTCCAGAAATCTCAGCATATACCCTCTATTCTCCTCGTTTCCAACAGGAGATGCTGATCTATCAATCAGATTTTTATACAGATGATTCTTATCAAAAATTTTTGGATGATAATTATGGGTTTTTGGATCCTCGCTATGTACCAGTAGATTTGGCTCCAATTGTGTCTGATTTTACCAGTAATGATAGTAGGAGATTTCAGCTCAGAGCCGTTGCAGGAGAAGCTTTTGCTGATATGGCCTGGCATTTTCAAGATCATTTTGCAGGCAAAAAAAGACTCAGCATCGTCAGTGCCTATAGATCCTATGATTACCAAAAAAGATTGGCAAGCAACTGTTCCCAAACTGCTTGTGCAAGAGCCGGACATAGCGAACACCAAGCCGGACTTGCTTTGGATTTGGGGATCAATGGCGGAGGGATGGGTTCCGTCCAGGGGGAAAGCTACCAATGGCTCAGAGAAAATGCTCACCTCCGAGGATTTCACAATACCTACCAAAAAGGAGTCTCCATAGATGGCAAAATCATCGAACCACGACACTGGAGATATCTAGGAGTTCCTTTGGCCACTGAACTCAAAGAAGCTGAGCAAACCTTGAGAGAACGATACCAAATAAATATACAGTCTCTTGAAAATCACTAATTTTATCACTAAATATTTTGGACAATGAACGCAAAAAAAACTACACCTAAAATATCAAAAAAACAACATCCTGAACTAGAGGGAGCAAAATTTGATCCTACTCCCCTCCTCAAACAAGTTTCTGATCTCCAAGCAGAGCTCGCAGAAAAGGAGGAAATCACCAAAAGATCTCAGATTGATTATCTCAATCTCAAGACAGATTTTGAATTTCTCCAGAGACATACTGAACAGAAACTCAAAAATGCTGAAAAAGATGCTCTCATCACCGTGATCAAAAAAATCATTCCAACTATCGAAAATCTCAGAAAATCTCTCCTCAATCTCTCTGAGGAACAATTGGCTAGCCCTACTGGTCAGGGAGTTCAGATGGTCTATAAACTATTGATCCAAAATCTGGCAGATTTTCATATTTTCCCGATCGAAGCGATTGGACTAGAGCCAGATAGTAATCTCCACGAACCTGTTGCTACCCAACCAGTAACGGAAAAAAAGCAAAAAGGCAAAATCATTGATGAATTTGAACAAGGATTTTATTACCAAAAAGAGGATGAAAAAATTCTGATCCATCCGAGCAAGGTTGTAGTAGGAGTATAAAATATTTTTTACTTGTCATTCTGAGCGAAAGAAATCTAAATCTCACCCCTTCCCCCCTCTTTCTCAAGAGGGGGATATTGTTAAATAAAAAAATATCTAAAATATTTCCTCCCTTGATAAAGGGAGGATAGGGGGGATTTGTAGGATAAAGTTCTGTCATCGCGAACGCAGTGAAGCGATCCACTTGAGAAAGTCCTATCCTACTAGATTGCCACGTCGCTTCGCTCCTCGCAATGACGAGACTTGCGTCATCGCAAACGCAGTGAAGCGATCCAGGTATTTGGAGCTCTATCCTACTAGATTGCCACGTCGCTTCGCTCCTCGCAATGACAGGACTTTAGCCATCACACCTGAGAAAAAAACAAGACCTCCCACTCATCACCAAACCACCCGCAAAACGCTGGAAAGCTCTACACTGACTCAGCAGACCCCGTCAAAACAACGCGCCGTCTGTTTTGACTAGACCTTTTGATTACTTTTGGGGCAATGCCAAAAGTAATTCCCCAGCGGAAGCATTTATTTTTATAAATACTATCCTACTAGATTGTTGAACGAAGTAAAATCCCGTGAAACGGAGCCACGCTCCCCTTGGTCGCTTGCAATGACAGACTTGTGTCATCGCGAACGCAGTGACACGATCCAGATTTTTGAAGTCCTATCCCTATGGATTGTCGAAGGAAATGAAATCCCGCAAAACAATACTACACTCACAAAGATAGAAGACTTCATTCCAGTTGAAATGATAGATCAGAACCGATAAAAAAAATCATTTGACTTTATCTTACAATTCCTGATAATGGAGTTGTTACTTTTTTTCAAAAACAAGATGTTCATCGTAAATTTCTCTGTTATTTTAATCTAGTAATACCCTCAAAAGTCAGGGTTTTTTTATTATTTTTCATGATCGAAAAAATGACAATGGTAGACCAAAGCAACTTATTTATTGGAAACTTCTCATGGAATCTCGGAGAACAAGACCTGAGAGAACTTTTTGAACCTTATGGAGAACTGGAAGATGTAAAACTCATCATCGACAGAATGACCGGAAGGAGTAAAGGAATTGGTTTTGTAAAGTTTGTAAATGTAGAAGATGCTGCTGCTGCAGTTTCTGCTCTCAACAACCAAGAAGTAGATGGAAGAAGTATCATCGTTAGTGTTGCAAGACCTAGAGAAGAGAGACCTCAAGGAAGAGAAAGAAGCTACTAATTAGATAGCTAGTATTAAAAAAAAGACTTCCAAGTAATTGGGAGTTTTTTTATTATTCTAGTTTTAGATACAATATCATTCTGAGTGGAATCGAGGAATTCAAGTCTCCCCCCTTTTCCCCTCTTTCTCAAGGAGAGGGAGTTGCTACCATTCTTATTTCCACCCGGGTAGGTTAGAGGATAGGAGAGATTTGTACAAGCAAATCCTAATCCTCCTCTTTTTGATCCAATAAATCATGTACCTTTTGGAGATAAGGATCATCTACATGGGTATAAATCTGAGTCGTCACAATCGAAGAATGGCCCAGCAAAGCTTGCACCGATCTAATATCTGCTCATTTTTTGAGTAAACTCGTAGCAAAGGAATGCCTCAAGGTATGGGGAGTGACTTTTTTTTCAATTCCCAAAAGTTTTGCATATTTTTTGACAATCTCCTCTACCGCATTTCTCGAGAGTTGATTGCCATAGCTATTGTTAGAAAAACTGATAAAGAGATACTCTCCTCCATCCGTTCTCAAATCCAGATACCTTTTGAGCCAATGGCGAGCATCCTGAGTCAAAAACACTGATCTCAATTTAGAACCTTTTCCGATGAGAGAAAACTGTTTTTCTCAAGGATGGATTGCATCCCTCTTGAGATCTACTAGTTCTGTCACCCTCAAGCCTGTCCCATAAAGCATCATCAGGATCAAAGTATTTCTGGCGATCAAGAGTGGGTCCTTTTCAAAATCTGCTGGAGCTGCCAAAAGTGAAGCAATCTCCTCCTCTATCAAAAAATCAATCTTTCTCGGAGCAACTTTGGCAAGCTCGAGTTTTGTCGGACTAATACAATCAATATCATGTTGCTGTAAAAATCTGAAAAAAGATCTCAAAGCTACGATATGATAATTGATCGTTTTATTGCTCAGATTGAGATCATTGAGATAAAGCCTAAAATCCTGAATATCTAGCAAAACAATGCTTCATACCTCCACATTTCCTACAAATTCAATAAATCTCCCAATCCAGAGTTGATAATTTTCTATGGTCTTGGGGCTCATATTTTTGGTATATTCTAGATAGGAAAGATAACTTTTGAGCAAAGGAGAAAGTTGAAGCGTTCTTTGCCTCTTTGGAGAGCTATTGGCAGAAGTAGATGCAATCTGTTCATCCTTTTTCTGTCATCTAGCAAAAAATGTTCATACTTTAGCGATCATTTACGCACTGAGATCTAAATATTCTTCAAATTTTGTCTTTTCTTCACTCCATTTAGATATAGAAAATTCTTCCTCAGATGCAAGGTCTTCTAGAAGTTTTTCTGTCATACTTTTGATATAAGATCCATATTTTCTCATATTCCTATCATTTGAGATATTTCCCAATTCGAGCAATTCCTCTCCTCTTCTCTGGTAATCTAAAATCTCAATTTTGATTGCTTCAGTATTATCTACCGATCCAACAAGCTTCTCTACTTCATTCAAAGGATCAAAATCATCTCCAAAATCAGCATCATCCTCCTCTGCTTTGAGGTCAATATAGGTAATTGATTCATCTGGAGTAATTTGTAAAAGCTCTGGATCGATCGTATCAGGAGTTTCTACTATCTCAATCTCCTCTCGTTTAATTTCTGGAAAATATTCCGTCTCCTCTAGTCATTCTCATGGAAGTAGCTCTGGATCGATCTCCTCTCCTCCAGTTTCTGGATCTGGGAGCGCTGCTCCATGTTCGAGCTCTCATCCAATCGTTTCTTCTATAGGGGTATCAGTAGTAGAAAGAGCAGCGAAATCTAAAAGATCTGGATATCTTAGATAAACTACAAATCATAGCACCACAAAGATCGTAAATCCTCCCAAAATAGGGATTAATTTTTTGAAAGCACTAGGGCGAGATACCTTAGTAGCTGGAGTCTGAGCAACCATCGTAGCTAAGTTTGGATCCGGTATCAATGTTTCTCCTTGTTCTAGGGCATCTAGAGAAATCCCTGAAACTACAGGATTTGGATCCAAGGTTTCTGAAACAGCATTTCAAGGCATTGGAACTGTCTCAGAATTTTCTGCATTTTGTGAAAACTGAGAAATCATCTCATCCAGACTCAAAAGTTTTCCTGGCTCTGGATTGTTGTTTGTAGTAGGCATTGTGGGTCAATTAGTAGATAAAGTATCTTCTGCAACACTATTTTGGCTAATTTCTGGAGATTGCTCTGCTATGGGATTTTCTTGTACATCATCAAAGGCAGCACTATTGGTAGTATTAGTTCAGCTAACTTCTAAAGAAAAAGCAGGTGCAGTTTCTGAATCCAGGGCTACTTCAGCTTCTGAGGCATCAAGCTCTAGTTCAGTTTCTGAATTATGAAGCTCTAGTTCAGTTTCTGAGTCAAGAGTTACTTCAGTTTCTGAGTTATCAAGCTCTAGTTCAGTTTCTGAATTATCAAGCTCTAGTTCAGTTTCTGAGTTATCAAGCTCTAGTTCAGCTTCTGAGTTACCAAGCTCTAGTTCAGCTTCTGAGTTATCAAGCTCTAGTTCAGCTTCTGAGTCATCAAGCTCTAGTTCAGCTTCTGAGTCATCAAGCTCTAGTTCAGTTTCTGAGTCATCAAGCTCCAGTTCAGCTTCTGAGTCATCAAGCTCCAGTTCAGTTTCTGAGTCATCGACAAGATTCTGATCTACTATAAAATCTGGTAATTCAAAATCTAATGCTTCATTTTCTCAATCCATTTCGGATGGTTCTCTAAAAATTCCAAAATTTTGTAAA
>CAYTFB010000025.1:0-8887 GCA_964437055.1 uncultured Candidatus Peribacteria bacterium | reverse complement strand
ATAAAGCATTAGCTTGTAATGCTCTAGCTGAAAAAATAGATTATCAGCGTCTTTTAGAAAAAATATTAGAATAATTTTTGTTATTTCTCTTGGGTCTTTTATTGTTAGATATTATATTGTAGCTATAATAAATTGTTTTGTTTGATAAACTTTAGATTAATTGTTTATAGTAGGAGATAATGTAAAGTCTTCTGCTTTTAGAATTCTTGCAACTCTTATATTATTTTTTTCTTGTGTTCGAAAGTAAACCCAATTTTTATCATCTCAAAGATATTTGTCATAGAGTATTCCTGCATTTTGAAATCTTGGTCGTCTCCACTCTCAAACTATTCCAGATAAAGAAGGAATTGTTATATCTTCTCAAAATTGTAATTGTTCTTTGACTTGTACTGTTTTAAAAGTTTTGTGATCTACTGGAAATTTGAATGGAAAGAGTACAAGATATCCTTCTGAATAGCCTAAAAGTCAGTAAATTGTCTGTATTCAGATAGATTGTAAAGGAGTATAACTAGGAAGAGAAGATTTTTTTATAGCAAAATTTGAAGAGAGGTCTACAAAAATATTTGTAGCATCTTCTCCATTGTAATCTAGGTGATTCCAATCTTTTTCACAAAAATAACAGCGATAGCTTAGGATATCTTTGTTTGTTTCTTCAAATCTCAGAGTTTGAATATCTCGGCTAGAATCATTAGTAAACATCGAAAATTGATTGATCTTTTCTTCCCGATTTCCTGTTTGGATAAGAGGATAGTAATCGCCAAGTGTTGTAGTTGGATATCCATAATCATAGAGAATTTGATCGCGTATAGATTCTAGATATTCAGGTTTTTCAACTCTTTTTTCATCATAAAAAAATCGAGTAGTACGATCTTCTCCAAAATAAAAGTTTAGATATTCTATTGGATCATCAAGGGAAGGAATATCTGTAATCGTATAGGAGGGAGTATTTATGACATATTTGTTTGTATAAGAGGCATCATTGGGGTCACTAATTTCATGGTGTATCTCTTCAGTAAAAAAAGAAGATTCTTCTATCTTTTCGATCTGAACTTGTTGTTTGTTACAAGCAACTAAAAAAAGATTGAGAAATAAAAAAGAAAGGAATAGATATTTTTTCATAATATATAGATGAAAGTATAAATATTATAGACATAATTATTATATACGAAATAAAGAGCAATAATCAATAAAATTAGAAACTAATCCTTCTATAGGAGAGACTTTTTTTATTCTGAAATGAAAAAAATGGCTTATAAAACTATAGCTGAAAAAAAATATCAGTATCTTTTGGAGAATATAATGAAATAACATTATTATACTTACCATTGTTTTTTTCTAAAAAAAGAGTAATAAGATAATATCTTCTCTTTTTATTTTTTAAAGGTTGGAAATGAAAAAAACTTTTCTTCTTGGAATCTTTGCTTTACTCGTTTTTTTGTCCGGATGTTTACTCCAAGAAAAAGAGGCGACCACTTATGATTGTTCTACTCCAGATTATTATAGTAATGTAATAGTAAATAAAGAAGTGAATTTCCTTTGGGATAATGAAAATAACTGATATATGTTAGAAATTCCTGAACTCTGCATAAGATTTTTTGCTCAACCTCGTGATAAAAAAAGAGATCTTCAAGAACGAAAGGAAAGCCCTTTCTTGGATTTAGAAAAAAAGGTTATAGTAAAAAATAATACCCTTACTGTAAATGGAAATAAATATTGGATTTTAGATAAAAAAGCTGAAGAAAGTCTGGATACTACTGTATGGAAGGAATTTTTGATTAGACCGAAACTAGAAGATACTTATACCCATTGAGATGAAGAATATTGTGTAATTGACAAAAATAATACGGAATCAACTCTATATGCTAGACCTCAAATTGCTGGAGTGGTAGACTTTGAATCTCACTATACCTTAATTAGAATGATAGATCTTGATCCAAATGTAATTCCTAGTAATGAAGAGGAGTCAGCATTAGAAAGTTATGGATATTATAATGCTAATTTTTGTTGATCTCTTTATCCTACTCAGGGAGTTGGATTTGATGAAACTAAGCCTTATGGAATTTTATATACAGAAAAATATCCAACGAGATATTTTATCTATCCAGAATTGATTGGACAAGGATCTGATCTGCTTTGGGAAAATATAGTTCTTGATTATGTAGACCTATAATACAGAATCGAAAATTTCTTTTGCTCTTTTTTCGTATCAGGTAAATAGAGAAACTCTATTGTATTGCATATTTTCATATCAAGATAGAAAATAAAAGTCATGAAACTCTTTACATAGAAAAATAGATTGCTCTTGATCAAAATAGTGATTGAGAGGATTTAGTATATTGTCATTCCATAGTATATTTTTTTGTATTTCTTGATCATCAATGTATTGTTGTTTACATCACTGCTTTATTTCTTCTTCACCGAGAGATTCTATTTGCCTAAATGAGGGATGTAGTAGATAAAAAGAATAAAGTTTTTCAATATAGAGGAAAGAATCTTTTATAAAAACTTTTTGAATCAGATAAGTGAGGTTTTGGGCATCTCAATTCTCAGAAAGAACAAAGAGTTCATTCTCTCAGGCTTTACTTGTTATTAGTTTTCTTTGAGGAATGGGAAGTAATGTTCAGGAATGTTGAAGCTGAAAATTAAATAACTCTTCTGATTTTTTGAAATTTTTCTGATGTAATGATAATAAAAATTCTAATATCAGAAATTCAGAAACCTCTCTTTTTTGAGATCAATATGTCAAATAAGAATCTAGAGGAATCTTTTTATTTATACATTGTAAGGAGATAGTATGAAAATCAGTAGGAAGATATCAAAGATTATAGCTAAATCATTTAAACAAATTTCCTATAGAATTAATTAAAAATTCCCCTGCTGTGTGGGGAGCATTTTCCCAAAGAGAGCTATAATCATCATAGATAGAAATATCATAATTTTTATAATATCTCTCTATTGAAGAGCAAGGAAAATAAGAAACCCTGGCAGGTATATAGATAGTGTCTCTTGAAATGTTTTTTGAGGTACATCCTGCAAAAACAATAAATGAAGAGTAAAAAAAGAATCGCAAAGTTTTTTTCATAATAATCAATAAAATAAAAATAATTTTACTTTTATCGTTGGATAATAATAAAAGATTCCTGAAATAGCAATACTATTTGTCCTAAATGGTTAAACGAAAATTGTGTATAAGTATAATTATTTCTCTTGTTTTTCTCTAAAAAAATATTAGATTCTCAGTAAGACTTTATTTTCTTCCATTGATCTATGAAGTTTTTGAAAACTTTTTCTTTAATCTTTCTTTGCACTATAATTGGAATTTTCTCTTGGTATTTTCTTATTCATGAAAAAAAGATCAACCCTAAAGCAGAGATTGTTTTAAGAGATTTTTCTGAAACTTTGCAAGAAGAGCTATTTTTTGGGGATGAACAAGAGATTTTTTCTCAGACTAAGGAAGAAATATTAAGAGAATATCTCAGACAAGAGGCTGATTATATAACGGAAAATGAATTGGATGGAGAATTGTATATCACTATTACAGACATAGAAAATTGTAATATTTATATAAATGAAGAATATGGATTTTCTTTTAATTTTCCTGCAAGAGAAGAGGGAGGAGACACTTGTAAAGCACTCAAAGTAATCAGTCTTAATCATGATGGAGCTATTTTTGTCAGATTCAATTTTCTTCTTCCTGATGATCCTAAAAAATGAAATGGCTTGAATTCGAATCCTGTTTGATTGTATAACACTCCATTATTTACTGTTGATTGATGAGATCCCAATTATAATATTTGACCTATTCCTGCTTTTGGTTGGTATTCAGGATTCGGACTTGAAATTATAGATGAATCAGGATATCAAGATCCCATTTGGGAAAATTACATCTGATGAAGAGAATATATGGAACAAAATATCATTGGAAAGAATGATCAGTATTATTTTCTTGTTTGGTGGTATCCAGAATATCGTTATTTTGATCTAGGATATGGAGGATCGACAGAAATAAATGATATTGCCAATTATATTACTATTTTTGACAAAATCTAATTTAGAAAAGTTCTTATTTATAGATTAAGGATTTCTTATTACCGTTCCCAATAGCCAAAAGAATTGACTTGCAAATCCCTTGTAGAAAATATACACTCTCAGTAAGTGTTTTACTTTTTTCTTACTTACTAAAAAATGGAATTACCTCACTGTCCAGCATGTGGATTTGAATTTCCTTATGAAGAAAATGATTTACGAATTTGCTCCAACTGTGCACATCAGCGAGATGCAAATGCGGAGACTGATTCTGGTTTAACTATTGTCGATAGTAATGGGACACCTCTCCAGGATGGAGATACGATCATTGTGATCAAAGATCTCAAGTTTAGAGGAGGAGTAGTCAAAAAAGGTACTAAAGTAAAAAATATCAAACTAGTGGATGCAGATCATGATATCGACTGTAGGATTGATGGAATTGGAGCGATGAGTCTCAAATCTGAGTTTGTGAAAAAAGCATAGTTTTTATCTTTTGAAAAGCTTATAATTGAGATGCTGCGCCATATTCCCGTACTTGCAAAAGAGATTTACGAGTATTTACCTTGAGAATGGAAGCTAGGATTTGATGGCACTTTTGGACATGGAGGGCATGCAGAGTATTTTTTAGATCAAAGAAAAAAATCTGACTCTCTCGATCAGCTCAAAATCATTGGGACTGATGTGGATACTGCGATGATTGCTAAAGCAGAACTTTTGACTCAGCATTATCAGCAAAATATTCAGATTTTGCATGATTCTTATGCAAACATTGATCAGATTGCAGCTAAATTCTGACTTTTTGATTTTCAGCTGCTAGATCTCGGAGTCAATCTAGAGCATTTCAAGGATACGAGTCGTGGATTTTCGATCAAGGGTGACGCACCACTAGATATGAGATTTGATCAGCAAAAAAATATCCAAACCGCTTCTGAGCGACTTCAAACGGTTAAATCAGAGGATTTACAAACAGCGTTAATCAAGTATGGAGATTTTAATCCCAAAACGACTGAATACCTCAGCAAAGCATTATTAGAGCAGAGAAAAAAGTCTGTTTTTACTACCACTTTTGAGCTCAAAGATTTTCTCCTCTCACATCGCTTCAATCAAAAGAGGATAGCGGTGATTTTCCAAGTAATTAGAATTATGGTCAATAAAGAACTGGATCAGTTAGAAATCTTTCTGGAGAAAATTCCTGATACACTCAAAAAATCTTGAAGATGTTTGATTATTACTTATCATAGTATTGAAGATAGGATGGTAAAAAATGCATTCAAAGCATTGACAGCAGATGGAAACTTTCAGCTGATCAATAAAAAAGTTATCGTACCTCACTATACAGAAGTGCAAAAAAATAAAGCCGCTAGGAGTGCAAAACTCAGAATGATAGAAAAGATCCACTAACTACTATTCCTCTGAAAAACTTCACTCTAGAGTAGGATTTTTCAAGATTCAACCTTTTACTTTCAACTATTGATTGTTTTGATGCAGGATGCAGATATTAGGAGTTACTTTAATCCAGAAAAGCCTTTTGAGACTTTTGTAAATAATACAGTACAATCTTTTCACAAAAGTTATCAAGGCTGGCTCATCTCTTATAGAAAAAAGCAAGATATGCGAAATTTTATCAAAATCTGAATCCTTTTTTTGGGATTAGCTTTTTTTTCTTTGATTTTTTTGATTTTCATCAACTTGGCTTCTACAAGAGGATATTTTCTCAGACTTTCTACAAGTCAGCTCAATACGAGTCAGGCAAAAGCAGATATTATTAGACTAGAAATTATCCAGAAAAATAGAGAAAATTGGGATAATTTGGTCAATCCTAATATTAGATCGATCAAGGAAAGTGTAGAGACGATTTATGTGCCGACGGAAGCTTAGTTGAGTTGTTTGCTTGTTCGATATCTTTTTTATAGCTCTTTACGGAGCGTATCCATCAAAAGTTGATCAAGAGAATCCTTAGGATAACTTGAAGAATCGCTATTTGTTCAAAGAAGAGACTCTCCTACTATTTGAGGATCAGATTTTTCACTTTCTTTGAAATCAATGATCAGCTTGATTGCATAATAGCCGATAAATCCTTGAACTCCTAAATAAAAAAATCCTAGAGAAAAAAGCAATTGTCCTGAGAGTTGGGCCTGAGAGAGGAGAAAAAGATTAACCAAGGTCGCCATTCATGTGGTGATAATCCAGGAGATGAGATCAGTTTTTTTGATATAGGGTTTGATCCCTCTGAGCTGAGAGTAAAAAATCAATACTCCACAGAAAATATTCCATGCGATGAGTCGAGGCAGCATAAGTTCGGTACTATTATTTTTTGCCAAGATGATCCCGAGGAGGATAGAAAAATTGATAATCAATGCGATAGAAAATCTACTCAGATTTCCAAAAATCTGATTTTTTTTGAGTAAAATTCCATTTCAGATAAAGAGCCCAATTCCCATCCAGTAATATCCTCCGAAGGGTAAATTGCCAGATAAAAGCTCTGAAAAATAGAATGCAATCAAAAGAAACAACAATCAGATATTGATCCCTTCAAAGCTAACATTGAGTGCTGGGCTATTGTCTTTGAGTGTGAGTAAAAAATCTAGAAAAGTTTTTTCTTTGACTTTAGTTTTTCCTAGGATCTTTTTCCCATCCAAAAGTTCTCTGATACCGATACTTTCTTCTTTTACTCTTGTAGTCTTGAGCCTTTTGATATAATCCAAGAGAAGCAAAAATCCTAGATAAATGGTTAGATTGATATTGAGAGCTAGGAGTGGAGCATCCACTAAATTCATAACAAGTAGCAATATCCAGCTCAGAGAGAGGATGATGGTCAGATTATTGAATTTTGTCTCAAAACTATAGAGTTTTCCAATGACAAAGATCAACACAAAGAGCGCTACTAGAGCGATACTATTTCCTGTTAGCAATATCGGCCAAATACTTCGATCAAATCCTCCAAAAATACTACTTAAAATCCACAAAACAATACTGAGAGCAAAAAAATTTCCAAAAAGTTTTTTCCCATCAGGATAAGGAATAATATAAGAAAGATACCACAGAATCCAGAAGACAATTCCTAGGATACTAATAATACTATTTTCAGAAAACCCTAAAAAACTACTAATTCCGGCAATTCCCAAAAATGCTAAAAGAGTCACTAGATAGAGTCCATAACTATTGAAAAAATCATGCTTACTCAATAAATTTTGTGTCTCAGAAAAAAGCTGAAAAAGGAAAAAAAGTAATAAAAAAAGAGGTATCAATCCCAGATACCAAAGCCCTAAGAGATAAAAATATCCTATAAAGGCAGCAACCACACTAGATAAAATCAAGACCAGCACCTTTATTTTTGCGTTTAGATGACTAAAAAGATTTTTAGGAGATAGAGGAGAATTGCATACACTACAACGACTCCAAATAGTATCCCGATATATGATTTGACATTTTTTGGGTGAAGTTTTTGTTGTGCTAGGGAGAGAATGATAGCAAAGAGCCCGAAATAGAGCAAAAGTAATCCATAACGATCATTCCCAAAACTATCTCCCAAATAGATATTCAAAAAAGAAAGTTCAATAATCACAAAAAGTAAAAGAAAACTCAGAATTGCAAAAATATTTTCCCAGATTTTGAGTTTATCCTGCATTGCAGATTTGATGTCTTTTTGGAGAAACTCTATCAAAGGTCTGAGGATTTTGAGAGAATAAGATACTCCTTCATCTGTAGTGAGTTGAGCTCCGAGATCTCCCATTAGTTTGATCCTCGTTAGCTTGGTTTGTTCTTTGATAATATCGATATTGGACACCAAGCTCCCTTCTGTGATAGCAAAAACTTTCCCGGGATCTATTTTGCTCAAGATTACATTTTGACTTTCGATGATGAGTTTGAGCCCATGATCTAGTTCTTCCAATATTTTATCATAATTGGTAGCAAGTCTAAGTTTACTAATATTTGCTCTAGTATCATCCAGTTTTTTGAGGAGACTTGGCTGGATACTATTGCCTGCGATGGAGGTAATTTGGTCAAATTGATCGATAACTTCATCAATAGTTTGATGAGCTTTTTTGAGTTTCTTATTATAAAAAGAACTTTTTTGAGATTGATCCTTTTTTTCTTCTTCTTTTTTCTTGGCTTCAATATAACGCTGTTCTTCCAGTAGATGTTTTTGGATGATTGCTTGACTCTCTTCTAGAGATAAGGTATTGGCAAGATCGTTGATTTGCAATACTTTAAATTCTAATCTCAATAGAAAGGCCAAAAGACTATCAATCGTTTCGATATTGCTAATGATTCTCATTTGTTGAGATTTTTCCCCTTCTAGCAGTGCATGCGTTTTCCCAAAAGATTCTAGTGGTTGGGAATAATTTTCAAGTCAGATTACCACCACTTTTTGTTCGCTGAGAAAGTTTTTTATCTTTGAAATGTCAGGTTCTTGGATGAGAAAATCTAGTGTATAATTTTTTCCTGCTGCTTCTTTGATTCCGGTAAGGTGAAAAAGCATGATGATATAGTATTTTTGAAGTTAAAATTTGGAGATTTTTTTTGTCTAATATTTTTATTGTTTAATTTTGTTGAATTCTTTTTGCTTTAAGCTTTGTCTTGAGGGGTATTTGAAATTAAATATCCCTATTTTGAAGTATTTTTAAAACCAGATTTTTCGTTTTCTACAAAATCTAGGACCTTAGTTGCACTTTATATTGAAAAAAAAGTAAAAATCAATATATATATCTTTGCATGTCTTGTGATTTAATTTTTTCCTTGAAATAGTTGCAAGTTTATTCTTTTTTTTATAGAAACTCTGTGTACTGCTTTCCCTTTTATTTGCTAAGATAATCTTGGGATACAAGCAGGTTTTTTTATTTTCTTTTGATTTTTTCGA
>CAYTFB010000024.1:0-9081 GCA_964437055.1 uncultured Candidatus Peribacteria bacterium | reverse complement strand
AGGATTGTTTTCAATGAGATTACCAAGACAGCTATCCAAAATGCTATCAAAAATCCTAGAACTCTCGATCTAGATTTGGTTGATGCTCAGCAAGCGAGGAGAGTATTGGATAGATTAGTAGGATTTCAGCTTTCTCCTGTTTTGTGGAAAAAAATCAAAACCGGACTTTCTGCTGGGAGGGTGCAGTCTGTTGCAGTGAGGCTGATTGTCGAGAGGGAAAGAGAAATCCAAGAATTTGATGCCAAGTCTAGTTTCAAAACCCTAGGAGTATTCCAAACCCCAGCAGGGGATACTTTAGAAGCTACTCTGAATAAATCCTTCAAGAGTAAGGAAAAAGTAATCGAATTTTTAGAATCAATCAAACAAAGTACCTTTCTCGTAGATACGATCGAAACCAAGCCAGGGAAAAAATCTTCCTCTGCTCCTTTTACTACCTCCACTTTACAGCAAGAAGCGAGTAGAAAACTCTGATTTTCTGTTGCTAGGACAATGCAGGTAGCTCAAAAACTATACGAATCAGGATATATCACTTATATGAGAACGGATGCGGTAAATCTCTCAGAAGATGCTATTACTCAGGCGGAAAAGGTGATAAATAAAGAGTTTTGAGAGAAATATTCTCAACCAACTAGATATAAATCTAAATCTAAAGGTGCACAAGAGGCTCATGAATGTATTAGACCTACAGATCTTTCTCAAAAAGGTTTGGGGGCTGATCCGAGTCAAAAAAGACTCTATGAATTGATTCGAAAAAGAACTCTAGCAAGTCAGATGGCTTCTGCAATTTTGGAAAAAACTAAAGCCAAGATCGGTATTTCAGACTCCAAAGAATTGTTTGTAGCAGAGGGAGAGGTAATTGTTTTTGATGGATTTTTGAAATTATATTTTGAGTCTAGAGATGATGAGTGAGAAGATGAACTCAAAAAAGGAATGCTTCCTAAGCTCGTAGAAGGAGAATTTTTACAAAGAGATACGGTGACTGCTACAGAAAAGTTTACTAAACATCCTTCAAGGTATACTGAAGCGAGTCTGGTAAAAGAACTAGAAAGTAAAGGAATTGGTAGGCCTTCTACTTATGCTCCGACGATTTCTACGATCCAAAAAAGAGAATATGTGGTATTGGAGGATCGTGATGGAATGGAGAGAGAGTATCGAGAGGTAGTATTGGCTGCTTCAAATACAATTGATACTTTATCTAGGACACAAATTACTGGAGCTGAGAGAAAAAAGTTATTTCCTACGGACATTGGATTGGTGGTAAATGATTTCTTGGTGGAGAAGTTTGAAAATATTTTAGATTATAATTTTACTGCAGAAGTAGAAGAGGAATTTGATCATATTGCTGAAGGGAAGCTTCAATGGCAGCAGATGCTCCAAAAGTTTTATCATCCTTTCAAAAAAAATGTAGATGCTGTGACAGGAGAGGAAGGAAGAGTAAATACTGAAAGGATACTCTGAACTGATCCAAAATCCTGAAAGGTCGTGCTCGTTAGGATTGGTAGGTATGGACCGATGGTACAGATTGGTCAGCCAGAAGAAGGATCTGATGAAAAACCAACCTATGCTAGTCTACCGAGAGATAAAATGATTGATACTATTAGTTTAGATGAGGCATTAGATTGTTTTAAGCTCCCTCGTGTGGTGGGAGAGTATGAGGGAAAAGAAATTGTTGCTGCGATAGGAAGGTTTGGTCCTTATCTAAAATTTTCTAACCAAGGCAAAGATGCTTTTGTATCGATCAAAAAAGATTCTGGTTTAGAGCCTCTAAGTATTACTTTAGAGGAAGCGATCCCTCTTGTTCAAGAAAAAATCACCTTAGATGCCAATAAATATATTAATGAATTCACCCACGAAAAAGAAAAGATAGAGATTTTGAATGGCCCTTATGGTCCTTATCTAAAATATAAGAAAAAAAATTATAAAATCCCTAAAGGAGGGAAGGATGCGACAGATTTGACACTAGATGATTGTTTGATTTTGATAGAAGAGGGAACTTCATGAAAAACAAAAACAACAAAAATAACAAAATCTTCTGCTAAAACTACTAAAAAAAAGAAATAAATCTGATTATTAGATCTTTTTTCCTTAGAATTTATCATAGTACTTTCTCTAGATTTATTTGTTTAAATAAAAATTTCTCCCATCTTACCTTTGAAGATAAACAACCACTTTCCGCAAAAAGTGATATGATGTGTAAATTGCTCTTGATTTTGGATTTGATTTTCATATATTTTCAAAACCGTGTGGTATGTTATAGCACAAATTTGCGCGGATATGATGTAGTTGGTGTAGCATAGCAGACTTCAGCTCTGTTTGTACGGGTTCGAGTCCCGTTATCCGCTTTTATTGCTGCATCATTTGAGATGTTTCGACGTATTTTGTTAGGACTATTGATTTCTGGATTGTCTGGATTAGGGGTGTATTATGCACCTCGTTTGGTGCAGGTGTTTGGGAGGAGTATTCGAGCAGAGCAACATCTCGGCTGAACCAAAAATGCCATTCTGATTTGATCTTTTTTGTTGATGGTTGTTTGATTTTTGGTAATGTTTGGGGTGATTGGTTATGCTAGTCCATTGGATATGGCAGCACCTCAATTGTAGTATTGTTTGATATTTGGGCTCTTAGCTTAGTTGGTAGAGCGCCTGCTTTGCACGCAGGAGGTCAGGGGTTCGACTCCCCTAGAGTCCAATTTTTGGGGAGATGGCAGAGTGGTTAAATGCATCAGACTGTAAATCTGACGTCGCAAGGCTACGTAGGTTCGAATCCTACTCTCCCCAAACTTAGAATAATCAACTTATTCGTGGTTATGGGTCCCCATAGTTCAATGGATAGAACAACAGCCTTCTAAGCTGTGGATCCAGGTTCGATCCCTGGTGGGGATAGTTCCTTTGAGAAGTTTGTCTTAAGGTGCGTTTGATACAGGCTCTCGTGGTCTAGCGGTTTAGGACGCCACCCTCTCACGGTGGAAATCGCGGGTTCGATCCCCGCCGGGAGCGAGTTTAGTTTACTTATATTAGTATATGGAGCAAAAAACTTTTAGATCATGAAATAGTACAAACTCTTCGGGAGGTCCCAAAAGAACTTTTTCTTCGGGTGCTAGGACATGATGATCTAGGGGTTCGGGTTGATTTGCAGATCGTTGATTTGGTAGGCAAACTTATATCAATGAGCAAATCAAGGCACCAAACATTATGATTGTAGATGATGAGAAAAATAACTTAGGAACTTTCCCTAGAAGAGTTGCTCTAGAAATGGCTACAGAAAAAGGATTGGATTTGGTGCAGATGGTTTATGATCCAGAAAAAATGCTCTCAACAGTTAGGTTGACGGACTATGGTAAATATATGTATCAAAAATGAAAAGATGAAAGAGAGAGAAGAAAAAAGCAAAAAACTAATGAGATGAAAGAATTGAGGTTGAGTTATGGAATTGGGGATAATGATTTAAACTTTAAACTCAAAAAAGCAATAGAATTCTTGGAATCTGGATATAATGTTAAAATCTCAATTAGATTGAGAGGAAGAGAAAGGATCTATGAAGATAAGGCTAGAGAGAGATTACTGTTTGTTCAACAAGAACTCTCAGATTATGGAAGGTCTCAGTTTACTACCCCCAAAAAAGAATCAAACGGATATAGTGTTATTTTACTTAGTAAATAGTTGTTCAGTAATGGCTAGAAAGCAAAAAACTCATTCAGGAGTTGCAAAGAGATTTAAGGTTACTAAAACATGAAAGGTTTTTGCAAGTAAGTCTTGTAATAATCATCTTTTGACCAATAAGGGCAAAAATAATAAAAAATTTTTGTATGGGAAAGAGATTGTGGGAGCAGATGCAAAAATGATTAAAAATTTACTTTCTTAATTTTATAGTTTATCGATGGTTAGAGTTACCAATGGTCTTCAGAGACAAAGAAGGCATAAAAAGTTTATCTCTCAAGCAAAAGGGTTTAGGTTAGGGAGAAAAAATGTGTATAAGCAGGTGAGGGCAGCTCTTACCAAACAAGGACAGCATGCTTATGTGAGTAGAAGGCTCAAAAAAAGAGACTTTAGAAGATTGTGGATTGAACGTCTATCTGCTGCTGTGAGAGAAAAGGGAGGAAAGTATTCTATTTTTGTAAATAATATGTATCAAAAAGATATCATTTTAGACAGAAAGATGCTTTCAAATATTGCGGTAGTTTTTCCGTTAGTGTTTGATAAGATTTATGAAGAAGTGATGAAGGATTAGTTGTTTCTCCCTTGCGGGAGAGTGTTTGCCGGGGTGGTGGAATTGGTAGACACGAAGGACTTAAAATCCTTTGGGACTTATACTCCCGTGCCGGTTCGATTCCGGTCCTCGGCACTCTAAAAATTTTATTCATTTATTTGTTATAGTAGTTATGGGATTTACAGTTTGGAGAACTTGAGATTTAAATACCAATGAAAGGATTATTGCATTCTACAAAAAAGAATTACGATCTTCTCATATTTTAGACAAGGCAAAAAAGCAAAGACACTATGGTACTAAATGGTATAGAAAATTTATCAGTTATGACTTTCCAAGTTCTAGAAGATATCAGAGAATGAGAGCTATTGTTTCAAATTCTTATAGAAAAACCAAGAAAAAATACAATACTCTAGCTCAGTTAGGAAAGGTATTATAGTGGTTGTTTTGTTTTATAATTTATATTACGTTTGTTTAAATGATGAAATACGCGGTAATTAATCTCCAAGGACATCAGTATATCGTTTCTGAATGAGTTGAGATTGTGGTAGATAAGTTAGATGTAGAAGATGGAAAACCTTTTGTTTCTGATCAGGTTTTGACGGTTTTTTCAGAAGATGCTTCTGAGTTTAAACTTGGAGCACCCACTGTGACAGGCGCAAAGGTTGAGTTTGAGGTAAAAGGCACTCAAAAAGGAGAAAAAATCACAGTACTTAAGTTTCAAAATAAAAAAAGATATACCAAAAAGGCTGGTTTCAGGCCTCTACAGACTACTTTAGTTGTTAAAAAAATTACATCTTAATGGCAAAACCTGGAGTTTTAGAGTGGAATGGAGAGGTACTTGAAGTACTACCTGCTGGTAAATATATTGTAAAACTCAAGGATACCGATTTAGAGGTAAATTCTTACAAATCTGGTAAAATGAAACAATCTCATATCTCTGTAATTGTTTGAGATTGGGTTAAAGTAGAGTTGAATCAATATGATATGACGCAGTGAAGAATTGTTTATAGATACAATAAAAAACCCTTAGATGAAGATATTACTACTTCTGTGTAGTACTTAATCCTCGGTAAATAAGATTTATATAGTATATTTGTTTCAGATGAAAGTCGTAACTTCCTTAAAAAAAAGATGTATGTATTGTCAGATAGTAAAGAGAAAATGAAGACTCTACGTTACATGTAAAAGAAATCCTAGACATAAGGCTAGGCAAGGATAGTTTTTTTTATTTTTGAATAAATGTTTGATTCATGTTTAGATTGATGTGACATGTGCTTCCAGATGAGAAGTCGATTTGGATTGGCCTAACGATGGTATATGGTATTGGTAGACCAAGGTCTATGAAAATTCTAGAAAAACTTGAGATTGATCCAATGAAAAAGGTAAAAGATATTACAGAAGAAGAACAAAAACTGATTTCTGATGAACTCAAAAAGTATGTTCTTGAAAATGATCTCAAGAGAGAGGTTTCTTCTGCAATTAAAAGACTCCAAGAGATCAAATGTTATAGGGGAATCAGACATAGTGTTGGACTTCCTACAAGAGGGCAGTTGACAAGGAAAAATGCTAGAACTGCAAAAAAATTGATGGGAAGATCTAGGGTTAGACCAGTTTTGAAAAAATAATTTTTATCTATTTTCGTTTATTATTTGATGGCAGTTGCAAAAAAGAGCAAAAAAAAGGATTTGAAAATTACTACAGGAGTATTGCATGTACAGACTACTTCTAATAATACTTTAATTACTCTGGTAGATGTCCAGGGAAATAAGGTTTTAGGTTCAGGAACTGGAGGTGCAGGTTATAAGGGTTCTAAAAAAAGTACTCCATATGCTGCTGAAGTATTAACAAAACAAATGCTTAAAGATGCTCAAGGATTCTGACTCAAAGAGATTGGAATTATCTTTAGAGGTACAGGTATGGCTAGAGAAGGAGTATTTAAAGCAATCAATGAGGTTGGAGTGATTGATGTATTATATATCAAAGAAAATACTCCTATCCAATTTGGAGGATGTAAAGGTAAAAGACCTAAAAGAAATTAATTTTCTGAATATTTTTTTAATTTTTTTTGATTACAGATAGATGAGATATACTGGTCCAAAGTTTAGATTATGCAGAAGAGAACAAGTTAACCTCTTTTGACCTGAAAAATATAATGTTAAAAAAAGAAGAGGACTTCCAGGACAACATGGTGCTTCACTTCAGAGAAATTCTGAATATGGAAAACTCTTGAGAAACAAACAGACTGTAAAAAGAAGTTATATGATCAATGAAAAGCAGTTTGCAACGATTGTAAAAAAAACTTCTGCAAAATATGCGAAAAACAATAACATGAGCCATGACTCTGTATTGTTTCAATTCTTGGAAAGAAGAATGGATGTAGTGATTCTGAGATCTGGTTTAGCTGCTACTATTATGCAAGCTAGACAGATGGTATCTCATGGGCACTTTCTCCTCAATGGAAAAAAACATAATGTACCTTCTACTTTTCTTACTCCAGGAGATATGATTTCTGTGAGAGAAAAACTTAAAACTTCTCCACTTTTTTCAGAGTTAAAACCAAATACTTCAAAATCTCCTTCATGGATCAAGTTTGATAAAAATGATTATACCATTTCTTTCCTTAGTATGCCACAAGGAGGAGAAGTAGAGCCTTTGGGAGATTTACTAAAAGTGATTGAGTTTTATGCGAGAGCATAATCAGGACTCATTTGTCGGCAATTATCTTGATCTCTCATATATAAAACAAAATTTTATCTTTATAATCACCAGCTTATGCTTGATATACAACATCTCTTGGGAGCACCCAAAATTATGTTCACAGAACTGGAAGATGGTTCTTCAAGATTTGAACTAAAATACGTTCCTAGGGGATTTGGACATACTCTTTGAAATGCCTTAAGAAGAATTATCTTGGCATATAATGTTTGAGGAGCGGTGACCGGTTTGAAAATAAAAGGAGTCCCTCATGAATATGACATTATCTCTGGGGTAAAAGAAAATGTGATCAGTATTATGCTCAACTTTAAAAAACTTCGTTTCCAGTTTGGAGACAAGCTAGAAACCACTCAATGGATTGCTCAGAGATTCAAGGGAGTGGGAATATATACTGGAGCTGATCTAAAATTACCCTCTGGTGTAGAATTGCTTGATCCAGAAGAATACCTCTTTGAGATTACAGATGGAACTCAAGAAGTAAATCTAGAAATGAGAATAGAAAAAGGATATGGCTATTATAGCCTAGAATATCTTAGACAAAGAGATAAAGAACAAGAAGCAAGTGATACTAATATGCTCTTGATAGATAATGACTTTGGTTTGGTAGATTATGTGCGTTATCAGGTAGAAGAAGTAATTGAAGACTTCTCTGGTAGTGTAAAAGATGCACTGATTATAGAGCTCAAAGCTAAAAGCAATCTCGTAAATCCTCAGCAGATTATGATGTTTGCTGGAGAAGTATTGGCAAGCTATGCAAAACTTTTTGTCTTTGAGAATGTCTATATAGATAGAGGAGTGATGGTAGATTATGATGATCTAGCTGAAGATGTAGAGGAAAGTAGTATCGAAGAAATTGTAGTAAAGACAATGCCTATTGATGCTTTACCGTTGAGTGAAAGAACGAGAAATGCTTTGATCAAAAATGATATCCTTTATGTAGAAGATTTAGAAAAGAAAAAAAAAGCAGAATTACTTTCAATGAAAGGAGTGGGGAGAAAGGCAATTGATGAGATTATTACCTCTCTTACCAATATTGGAAAAAATCTAGTAGGATAGTATTTAAATAATTTATATGTTATATTTAGTCAATTATGAGACATCAGCAAAACAAACTTTTGCAACTAAACACCTGAGTCAAAAGCAAGGGAGTATTTATGAGAATGCAGCTAACGAGTTTGGTAAAAAATGGTAAAATTACTACTACTCCAAAGAGAGCAAAAGTACTCAAAGCTTATGCAGATTCATTTTTTTCTTCTCTTCTTTCTCTTTATGAAAAAGGAGATGAAGCTTATGCTCAGAGAGAAGCAATTCGTATCGTAAAAGCTACTATTTACGGAGAAGAAGATGGAAAAAAGGTAATCGAAACTTTATTACCAAAATATCTTGCAGAAGGAAAAAAATCAGGATTTGTTGCTTCTTACAAAATAGGATTTAGAGTAGGTGATGGTGCAGCAAAGGTAATGCTAAAACTTATATAAATAGCAAATCAGCTTTTTTAGTTATCATATTATTGTAGAAAGATGGAGTTTACGCAAAAAGATTTAAATAAAACGATCCGAGTCAGACAGAGTGATCAGGAGAAAAATAGGAGATGGTATCATGTAGATGCTACAGATAAAACTCTTGGAAGATTGGCAGTAGATATTGCTACCAAACTGATGGGTAAAGATAGAGCCTATTATTCTGATTTTTGGGATGCGGGAAGTTTTGTGGTAGTGGAAAATGTGGATAAAATCCTTACTACTGGTAAAAAATTAGATCAAAAGGTTTACTATCGCTATAGTGGCTACAAAGGAAATCTAAAGTCTATTACTCTGAGAGAGTTGCTCAAAAAAAATCCAAGTAAGGCACTCTGGTATGCTGTGAGAGGAATGCTCCCAAAGAATAAACTTAGAGATGCTAGGATGAAAAGACTCAAGATGGTAGTAGGCACTACTACAAAATATGATCATTTTAAACTTATAACTTTATAATCCCTATGACACAAAGAGAATACAATCAGGCAGTAGGAAGGAGAAAAGAAACTACCGCAATTGTTAAATTATATGCTAAAGGTAAGGGCGATTTTGCACTCAAAACTGCTACTGGTAAAGATTATTCTTTGAAAGAATATTTCGGTGGAAATGAGTATTTATACCAAAATGCTATTGCTCCTTTTCT
>CAYTFB010000023.1:754-9166 GCA_964437055.1 uncultured Candidatus Peribacteria bacterium | reverse complement strand
ATCCTTTAGATAACTTTAGTAATAGTGATCCGAAAAATAAGGATACTCTTTGAGATTTTCTCTTTATAGATCCCAAAACAAAAACTATTTGAATTCGTTTTATAGGTTTTGTGCCTCACGATAGTAATGCTTGATGGCAAGAGCTATTAAATGAGCAATGATTTTTTTATGAAGAAATGTTTCCAGCGTTTCTTACGGTTCCTTGTGTAAATAGAAGTTTTGAGGTTTTACCTACGGAATATTCTGCTAATGCTCGACTTTGCTCAGAACATGGAATAGATGAAAAAGATTTTTATTATCATCCAATCATAGAAGCAGATTTTGATAGCTTTGAGATCCGGACAGGACGAAGATATGGGGCAGATAAAAATCATGTGTATGCTTTTTTGAGGAATGACATTCCTTTTAATGAAGCAGGATTTCATAATTATGAAATTTTGAGGAAAAAAGGATTAATTCGTTATCCCTTTTATAAGATAGTAGAGTGAGCAAATCCTCTTTTGGGTAATCAGAGTGAAGATCCTGAGTTCCTTATTCAGGATACTTCAGTATTACATACTGGGAAGATGTATTGGTCAGAGCCATATGAACCAACCTTTTAAATCTCTCTAGATTATACTGCAAAAAAATGATCTTAATTTCTATACAAAAAAATCCTATAACGATACGACTTCTTTATCTCTTGCTTGATAAGAATTTATTTATCTTATTTTATTTACCCTCTGATAAAAATCTTGTCAGAATACTGCTCCAAAATCGCTTTTGCTCTCTCTAGATCTTCAATACTTGCAGCAGGAACTCCTTCTAGAGGATATTTCCATCCCAGCTTTTCCCATTTAAATTTTCCCATATTATGATAAGGGAGGATTTCTATCCTTTCCATCGCAGTTCTGCTCTGGAGATATTTCCCTAGCTGATGGAGATCTGCCTCATCATCGGTATGTCCTGGTACGAGCACATATCTCATCCAATATGGTTTTTGGATCTGATCGAGATAGTCAAAAGTCTGTAAAGTATTTTCATTTCCTTGTCCTACGAGTTGGAGATGTTTTTGGGAATCAATGTGTTTGAGGTCAGGGAGGATTAGATCAGCCAATCCAATCGCATCTTTGGCATCTCCAGTGAGGAAATACCCATTAGTATCCAGACAGATATGAAAACCATCATCCTTGAGTGCTTGCATAATAGGCACGAGATTTTTGGCTTGCAAAAGAGGTTCTCCTCCAGAAAAGGTTACTCCACCTTTTTTTCAAAAATATTCTCTTTGTTTATTTGCTAGTTCCAATACTTCTTTTACCCCGAGCATTTCTGACTCTGGGACATTGATCGCAATGGTGTCAGGATTGTGGCAGTATTTACATCTATACATACATCCTTGGAGAAAAATCACCAGTCTAATGCCGGGTCCATCTTGGGTTCCAAAGGTTTCTATCGAGTGTACTTGGATCATATTTTTGCTATTTTATAGGAAATAAAGGCAATCAAAAATCCTGAGTGATTTCAGGATTTAATGATACTGATTTTTTCTGATAAAGCCAATTTTTCTCAGCTTCTCTACCAAAATATCTTGCTATTTGTGAGATTATACGATTTCGATATTGTAACCACTGAGCTGACAAGCGAGCTTGATATTGCTAGCCCCTCTTCCGATAGCCATAGATTTTTGTTCTTCATCTACACGAGCGATCACTTTTTTATCATCTACAAATTCTACTGATTGCACTTGAGCTGGTTTCAAAAGTTTGATGATCATCTCTTTTTCATCTTCAACCTTTTCGATAAAATCAATCTTTTCCCCATCCAGGAGAGAAAGTACCGTATTGATCCTATCTCCTTTGTATCCTACCATCACTCCTACTGGATCGATATTTTCTTCGCTACTAGAGACGATGATTTTGGTTTTTCTACCAGCCATTCTGGCAATCGCATCGATGTTTACGATCCCTTGTTCAAATTCTGGTACGATTTTTTTTAAGATTGCTTCGATATAGTCACCAGTAGATTGAGTGATATCGAGAACAATCCCTCCTCCTTCTCTGGAGATTTTTTTGAGGAAGACAAAAATTTCTTCTCCTGCTTCATAGGCTCTGTTGGGGATTTGTCCCTCTGGGGGTAATACTACCGTAGTTCCATCTACATCCAGGATGATACTATCGGTATGGACCCTGAGGACTCTCGCTTTGAGGAGCTCTCCTTCTTTGTCTTGGAATTTGTCATAAAATCTTTCTCTCTCAATATTTTTGATTCCTTGTTTGATGGTCTGGGCTGCAGATTGGGCAGCGATTCTAGAAAGTTCGAGAGAATCTGGAGTCACATCGATGATGATTTGCTCTCCTAGTTCGATGTCTTTTCTTTGTTTTTGTGCTTCTGCGAGAGTGATCTCAGTTTCAGGGTCTTCTACTTCTGCTACAGCAGTGAGTCCTTTGTAAATTGCGATGGTTCCATCATTTTCGATGTTGACCAAAATATCTGATTTTTTATAGTCTCAGAAATCTTTTTTGAATCCAGACTTGATTCCAGATTTGATGATTTCTAATACCTGGAAAGGATCAAGTTTATATTCTTCTACCAGTTGCATCATAGCAGCTTGGATACTTTTTCCATCGAGTTTCATCTTTTTTTTGTAAAATAAAAAACAATTACTCCTTCACTCTAGCTATTCTCCCTTTTTTTTCAAGGAGAAAGCATTTTTTTTACTTGATAGGCAAAAAATCTACCCAAGGAAAGTAGGAGAGGTTTAGGTCAGGTTTTTTCTAATTTTTTGGGTTTCAGATCTTGTCTAAAATTCTTGGAAAGAGAAGTAGTTGTGGTATAGATTTTTTCTTCTAAAAAAATCTTATTTTTTTTACAAAATACTTGCTTTTTTTGACAAATTTGATATAATAGGATGTGTAAAAAGTTTTCTAACTTTTAATCTCAAATAAAAAGCAATGGATCATTCCCATAAAAATAAAAATCAGAGCAAAACCCTCATTTTTCAGATCAAACCGTTTAAGGACAATGATTTTGGTGTTGCTCACTGGGAAAATCTATTGCACAATCTTATTTCACTCAAAAGTAAACAAATCACTTTCCGTATCCAGTGAAATAGAGATGGGATCAAACTTTATGTAGAGTTGCCGAGAGACTTTTCAAACTATTTTCAAAATACTTTTTATGCTACTTTTCCTACTTCAGATTTAGTTCCCCAAGATTTAGCCGTTTGTCAGGGAGATAAAAAATATCTTATCCTCGGTAAAGAGGCACAATTCAAAAAAAAAGATTCTTTCTCCAAAGAAGGAAAGTATATGGATCCAATGAGAGAGATTTTTTCCGTATTTCAAAATATTGACAAAGATTCAACACTAAAAATCGTAGCTAACTATACCTTCAAGCCAGAAAAATCTCCTTTTCAGTCAGCGATTGGAGTGGTTAGTTCTATCTTTAGTTATTTGCGAAATTCTGGTAGAAAAGAAGAAACTGATTCTAAAACTCCAGAAATCGAGACTAAACCAGATTTATTTATCAAATATTATTATTGCCTAGATAGCAAAGACACTTATCTCAAAGAGTCGGTAGACAATATTCTTTCTTCAGTTTTTGCACCTTTTATCAGCAATGGGAAATTCAAGATCAAAAACAAATCCCCTTGGATTCCAACGCATTTTGATGAAGTAGTCAATTTTTTCCATCTCCCTACCCAAGAAAACTTTACTAAAGGAATGGATTATACCCTCTATAGAAAACTCCCTTATCCAAGCAATATCCCAGATCCGAATAAAGGAAATCATCAGGATTTAACGATTTTGGGAGATACAGATTATAGAGGAGATAGTATTAGATTTGGGATCGTGGAAGAGGACAAATTTAGGCATATGTATATCGTGGGAAAAACCGGTACCGGAAAATCCACCTTTATCAACAATATGATCATCAGCGACATGAAGGCAGATAAGGGAATCTGTGTCCTCGATCCGCATGGAGAGTTGGTAGATGATTTGCTCGAACATATCCCTTCGCATAGGATCAATGATGTGATCTTATTTGATGTAGGGGACTCAGAATATCCCATTGGATTCAATCTCCTTCAGGCAGAAAATGAAGATGAAAAAAACAGAATCGCTTCTGGAGTAGTTTCCACTTTTCAGAAACTTTTTGATAATTCTCGAGGACCGAGATTAGAGTATATCCTCAGAAATGTGGTACTTTCAATCATTGATTACCCTAATGCCACTTTGATGCATATCCTCAGAGTTTTGACAGACAAGGATTTTCGTGAAGAGGTGATCAGCAATGTCAAAGATGAGGTTTTACTCAAATTTCGAAATAATGAATTTAACAAATGGCAGGATAGACAGAGAGAAGAAGCTGTAGGACCAATTACCAATAAGGTAGGTCAGTTTCTCTCTTCTCGTTTGGTGAGAAATATTTTTGGACAACCCAGGACCAAGCTCAATATCAGAAAAGCTATGGATGAGGGGAAAATTATTTTAGTTAATCTTTCCAAAGGAATTATCGGAGAGGATAATGCTAATATGATTGGATCTCTCTTAGTGACTAAAATCCAGATCGATGCGATGGGAAGAGCGGATGTTGCAAGTCATCTCAGAAGACCGTTTTATCTCTATATTGATGAGTTTCAAAACTTTGCTACCAAATCTTTTGCTACGATTCTTTCAGAGGCGAGAAAGTATAAACTTTCCCTCATTGTAGCCAATCAATATACCTCACAGCTCGATGATACAATTAAAGATGCGATTTTTGGAAATGTCGGGACGATCATTTCCTTTACGCTCGGCTATGATGATGCGGCGATTATGACAGCTCAGTTCAAAGAGTTGGTAAGCACTAATGATCTGATTTCTCTGCCAAAATTTACTGCTTATACCAGACTGATGATCGAGGGAGTTTCCTCAGATCCTTTTAGTATGAAAACCTTGCCACCTCCTCAGATCGAAAATGCGGTAGAACATATCGAAAAAATCAGAAAACAATCCAGACAAAGATATGCGATGGAGAAAGGTCAGCTAGAATCACTGATGAATGCATGGAATAAAAAGACTTTTTCTGCCCAAGAAAAAATTGCCGAGAGAGCTAAATATGAAGGACTTGGACTAAGTTCACAGGAGGCAGAAAATCTCCAAGATCTCCTCGTCCAAGAGCAAGAAAAACTGTTTGATAAAAAAATAAATGGTTTAGCTCCCGATGCCTTAATTGTGGATACAGAACAAGGCAATCACAAACTTATCCGATATCAACAGCCAGAGAATCTTTCCCAAGAAGCGGTCCAAAAAGGGAAAAAAGGAACGACCCTCAAGCTTGATGAGCAAACTACGCTCCAATTTTTTGTCGATATCTGGCAGCATCAGCATTTTGTAGGAGACAATGAGAAACCTTTGGCGATTTGGATTGGCTCCAGAGAAGAGGTGTATCAGCAGTTGGCAATGCTATATCAGAGTGTTGGAATGGATCCTCAGCAGACCAACTTTCTCAAATATGTTCCAAATATCCGTCTTTTGGAAGTCCAAAAACCAGAAAAAACTCAGACTTCTTCTGCTCTTCCTCCTTCTCCTACTGCTCTGAAGGTAGGATGACAAAATATGGTTCCACATAGTTCGGGAGGAGCTTTTAGTGTCAAAGATATCAAGCTAGGAAATAGTTATGAGGGATATGTTAAACTGCTCTACAATTACGGGATTTTTGTCACCGTCAAAGGAGTGGAAGGACTGTTGCACAAAAAGCAGATCGTGGTTCCAGAGGGAGTAGATTGGAAAAAATACTATAATATCTGAGATAAAATCCAGGTCAAAGCACACGAATTCAAAGATATTCATGGAGAGCAAAAGGTGGTGTGGACGCAGTTATAGTGTTTTTGGGTAACTATTTTTTCAAAGAGACTTTTCTGAGGAAGAGTCTTTTTTTCTTTTGGACAAATCCCTCCTATTTTAGATCCCATTCGGGTGTAATTACCCGGGTGGAAACACAAAATAAATATATTTATAAACTCTTCCAATCTTGTTCAAATCCTTCTAAAAAAGTCTGAATGAGTATGGGATCGGTCAGAAAAATTCAGATTTCTCTATTATTATCTAAACTATTGGCGGAGAGATTCATACTTCCGAGTAAAAGAATTTCATCATCGATCAAGATCATTTTGGTATGAATATAGGGCTTTTTGCTGAGTTTGACTTTCTCTGGGCCAAAATAGTTGAGGATTTTTTGATTGTCGGTATTGTGGGTGAGGATGATTTGGAGTTGGACCTCTATATCTTTGGCTTGCAAAATCTCAAAAAGCTGAGGATCAGTGATATATTGGGTCTGGATAGTGATGCTGTTTTTTGCACTCTGGAGGAGATCTTGGATCCCAGCTCTACAGTTGAGATTACAGACCAATAAATTGGGATGGAGATCGCTTAGTTTCAAGGGAATTCCCTCTCGATCTTTTTCAAAAATAGTTCTTAGACTTTCGAGGACTCCTGGATGCTGAGAGTAGAAGAAATGTTCACGATTGCTAAAAAAACTCGACTGAGTGAGGTTGGCCGTCTGGAGCCAAAATGCATCATCCAAGAGCGTGATTTTACTATGAAGATAAGTGGTCGGAAGATGCTGATCCGAACGAACTCTGATACTTGGAGTGTCAGCAAATTCTTCTGTCAGGATTTTAAAGGTATTTTGAAATTGTTGAAATTTTTGATTTTCTATCAAAATATGGATAGGATTGCCGAATTGGGCGAGAGATTTGAGTTGAGTTTTGAGGTCTTTTTGAGTAAATTCATAAGTCTGAATCTGGATTTTCTGACTTTGAGCTAAACTCTCTTGATAGATTTCCAATAACTCAGGATTTGGAGAGATAAAAATCTGTCCTGTGATCTGTTCCCATTGCTGAGGATCATAGTTTCGCTGGATTTCGGTTGAAGTCTGTGGAGCTGGATCAAAATGATCGTAAGCATACCGTGCCCCAAAGGCGAGGAGCCAAGTGGCAAAAAAAGTCAGATGTTTTCGCATTAACGAGTAGAGGATTTAGTGAGCAAAAAGAGTTTGGATTTGTGCTTCGAGTTCATCCAAAGTACCATCGTTATTAATATGATAGTCTGCCAAATCCATACAAGCTTGAATGTTTTGTTTATTAGGATCGCTATTTTGCATTTCTGAATGTTCTTGTTGGAGAAAAGTTTCTCGAGAGACTTGGTCTTTAGCGCTTTTCCTCTGAAGGATTCTTTGGTATCTCGTTTGAGGATCAGCATCTACCGCTAGGAGTATAAAATCAGTATTTTTTTTGAGCTCTTGCACTTCTCAGACACTACGAAGTGATTCAATGATCGCATTTTCATTCTGTTGTTTTGCTTGCTGATAGAGGAGCTGGACGATAGCTCAGCTTCCATACTTGCTTCTCAGCTGATTTGCAAGATTGATAAGATGTTGTCTATCTATCGGTAATCCTTGTTTTTTGAGCTCTTGGCTCAGATACTCGCTGACTCCATAGTGCTGATATCCATATTGATTGATCAAAATTTCCACCACAGTACCTTTGCCTGCTCAGGAAGTCCCAGTAATCCCGACAATATGCATGAACAATACTAAAAAATAAAATAGATCAATCTTGAAATTAGCTAATTTATATAAAAATTCAATCTAAAGATACTTTCTTATCAAAATTCTTGACAAAGAGGGGGAAAGCACTATACTTGTGGTGTAGCTTTTTTTATCTTTTTATCTTTTCTAATGATGATAAATAGGGATAATTCAATGATTTTAGAAACACCCCAAAAGAGAAATAAATGGAAAGGGAGATTACAAAAAATTTGACAATCAGCGATGTTGATGGCTGCATTATCTGGAGCACCAAAATGAACTTTTGCTCAAAATACTGCAACTACTACAAATTTAAACTCTCAGACAGAAATGCTAACATCTCCTCCTCAAAAGGTTGTGAGATTGCAAGAAAAAATGGAAATCCCTGCTGGGAGTCCAATGCACTTTCTCCAAGAAAATATTCACAAGATCCCTCAAGAACTCCAAGATCATTATCATGAATTGATGAGACTCTATGAGCAAGAATATCAATTTGTACATATCTCGAAAATCCCTGTGATGAATCAGTATCTAGAGGATATTTTTAGATATATTGAGGATCCTGTACAGAGATTGCGAGCTGGTTTAATTTTTTTGGAAGCAGCTCCGGGAGATCATAATGCTGAGGGGAAAATTGTAGATGACTTTCTAGATCGAGCACTAGAAGAGGAGATTATTACAGAAGAAATGTTGCCACTCTATATTGAACCTGCTATAGAAGAGATGTGGGATTGGTTTTTCCAAAATTATTTTGATGTAAAAACAGATGTACTTAGATTATTTATAGAAAATATCGCAGAAAGAAAAGAAAATATCGCAGAAAGAAAAGAAAATATCGCAGAAAGAAAAGAAAATATCGCA
>CAYTFB010000023.1:0-654 GCA_964437055.1 uncultured Candidatus Peribacteria bacterium | reverse complement strand
GAAACTGATGAACGAATTTTAGATTGGTTTGAGACAACAGAACAGGGTGTAAAAAATTGAACAATTAGAATAGAAAGTCTTTTATGAATAAAAGATACAGTCTTAAGAGGAGCAAGTAGATTAAATCTGGATCTAGAGAAAGATTATCCTCTTATTTGGGCGGCAATATCCAGAAAATAAAAAATAATTTATTTATATATAGATAAATAAGGAAAGATGGTAGTAGAATTTGATAAAATTGCTAGAATAGAATCCCAATCTCAACCTTCTTCCTTTGAGAGTGTTTTTGAGCAACTAAAAGCATCAGATAATCTTGCCCTTTGAGCAAGGGATGTTTTAAATAATCTTTTTGAAAGATTGATTAAAGAGTTTGGGTCTGATATTGATAAATCATTACAAAAAGTTTTAAAAGAGTTTATTGAAAATAACTCTCTTCCTTCTAGATTGAGTGTTTCGAGGATTTATCCTTCATTTAAGCAGAGATTATTAGAATTAGATATATCTGATGATTTGGAGATTAGGGTTCTAGATGTTGGAAACGCAGAAGAGGAAGAGATCGATGCAGAAGAGGAAAAGATCGATGCAGAAGAGGAAAAGATCGATGCAGAAGAGGAAAAGATCGATGCAGAAGAGAAAAAGATCGATGCAGAAGAG
>CAYTFB010000022.1:0-9195 GCA_964437055.1 uncultured Candidatus Peribacteria bacterium | reverse complement strand
AAATCAGTGACTGGGGTTAAGTCGTAACAAGGTATCCCTACGGGAACGTGGGGATAGACCACCATTCTAAAAAACTTAAACTTTATATTTTGTCTGCACTTTATCTCTTTTTTGTACTATTGAATCAAAAAGCTGACTTTGGTCAGTTTTTTTTGTTATTTTATTTTTTTTCCAATTGGGCAAATCTCCCCTAGCCCCTCTTTATCAAGAGGGGAAATGTTTTTGTCATTGCGAGGAGCGTTAGCGACGCTGTCCCGTTGCACGGGATTTCACTTCGTTCAATAATCCATTAGGATCAGACTTTAATTATCTGGATCGCTTTGCTGTGCTCGCGATGACGGGCGCTTCCGCTGGGGAATTACTTTTGGCATTGCATTAGATACCGCTGTTTCGCCAGCGGACCACGACCAATATTTTTGTCTTGATACAAAAATATTGGATAAAAAGATCAAGAAATTCCAAAAATCCTGGTTGTTTATCGTGATGGATGGGGAGGATACGAAGCTCTCTCCCTTCCTACTCTGTGGGTCCCTGGGGTCGTTCGCTGGAGTAAAGATTTGAAATGAAAGGATTGGTTAGAGGTCGGATTCGGTGGAATTTCGGATTTTGTATATTTTCTAATGTATATTTTAACACATTTCCCCTCTTGTCAAAGAGGGGCTAGGGGAGATTTGTATTTATGATATGCTTCGTGATTCCTCGGTTCTGCTCGCAATGAGAAACGCTTCCGCTGGGGAATTACTTTTGGCATTGCCCCAAAAGTAATCAAAAGGTCTAGTCAAAACAGACGGCGCGTTGTTTTGACGGTGGTTTGCTGAGTCGATGGGGAGGATTCCAGCGTTTTGCAGGTGGTTCGTGATGGGTGGGAGGACTTGTTTTTTCTCGGATACTATTCTACAAATCCCTCCTATCCTCCCTTTGACAAGGGAGGAAATGCTTTAGGTATTTTCTATTTAAAGTTCCCCCTCTTCTCAAAGAGTGGGGTGAGGGGGTGAATTTGTGTTTAACTGTCTGGATCGCTTCACTGCGTTCGCGATGACGAGGTTGTATACAGAACCTCCCCTCCCCCTCCTTCCAAGGAGGGCAGTTGTTAGTAATTTCTTGAGAAAAATCTTTAATTTGACTTAAAATGACTGGATATTGGCAAGGAACCGTGCTTGAAAAACAATTGAGGAGTGGAAAATATCTCTACTGCAACTACCCTGCAGGAAGGAGATTGAATGCTCGGGAAAATGATGCAAAAATCAGATTTTTTTGATTTATTTTTGATTTATTGAAAAATATTTTTATTTGGAGAGAAGAAATAAAAAAAATAAGCATGGTAGATCTACACCAGCTTATTTTTATAAGATTCTGATTAGCTTCGATGCTTTTCTTTCATTGGAAGCAATGGTGAGCGATCTCCTCTGGTAATGAGGAGATTTGAGAAATCTTTTGGGAGAGATGATCTGGACCTCAATTTCTCTTCTGCTGATTCCAAGCTCTTTGAAGAGCAATTTGGAATAGAAGTCTGGTTTCCCTATCAATATGAGATAGGATTTGATTGGCTGATCTTCATAGATCGTCCATCCATTCATTTTGAGTAGGAATGTTCTAAATTTTTTCATAGCTTTTTATTTTTTTATAGTATAAGTGTTTTTGGTAAATAAGTCAAGAGAATGTTTCATGTTTTTGTTTGAGATAAAAAAAAGAAATTTGCTTGACTTTTGGTTTTATAATGATAATATGATAGGTGGAAAATAAAAAAGACAAACAAAAAACGAAAACAAAATAGAGAGAAAAACTTGGAATATTGCTGATCAATTTGAGTTTCTTTTGAGACTTGGGAGAGGATTAAGGTTTGGTTCTTTAACAATTTTACATTTGAAAACAATATTTTTTTTTATTCAAGATTATTTAGAATAAATCCTTACAACTAAAAAATAACAATCGATATCTTTTGTCAGATCTGCTTTGATCTGTGTGAAAAGGATATCATAAAAATTAAAAAAATGATGGAAACAATTAACATTGCTCTTAACATTGCCCTTGTGGAGTCTTCGAGACTTCCGTATTTTAAAGTGATCGTTACAAAAATTAACAACGGACTAAAATCCTATAATAACTGTACGATACGAGAAAAAAGGGTTGAAACATTAGAAGAAATAATAGAGAAAGAGAAAAAAAGAAACTTATCGAAATTTCCCTTGATCAAGAAGCTCTACAAATTTTTGAAAATTAACTCAAACGGTAAAAATTTACTCCTAGAAGAGGAAAGTAGGAAATATGAAAAAGAGCAGATTTTTTTTAAAATGATCTCAGTGACGCTAGAAAGAAGACTAAGAACTGAATACAAAGATCAGAAAGTCGAAAAGAAAAAGAGAAAGAATGAGGAAAAAATGCTTTTAAAATACTCTTCTCTTTCAGAGGGGAGTGTCCTCCAAATGCTTGAGGATACTGAAAAGGTTTTTAAAAGATATTTAGTAATCAAAGATTTTAAGAATCCTCTTTTTAGTGAATGGGTTTTAAATGAAAAAGATAGAAGAATCTTTTGATGAGAAACAGAAAAAATTTAGCAAAGAGTCTTAGAAAAAAATAGAAGAATCTTGGCAAGAGCTAAAGTTTTGGGTGAAGAAGGTGATTAAAGATAATCAAAAACATAAAAAAATGAACAAAAAACAACTAGAAAAGGGGGCATTTATCCTCACCCAGGATAACATAGTATTTCTACAATTGGAAGAGTTGCCTCCAGGAAGTGGTTTCGATGCTGTTGAGGGATGTTTGGGCTTTTATTATTCCAATCATACAACTTCTGCAGAAAATGGAAACATTTTCTATGGAATCAACAAATGGTTTAAGATGTTAGATCCTAGTAATAGGACTAGGGAAAACTTCTTCGTTCAACTGCATTTATTAGTTGAATGGGAGGTATATGGAGAGAGAATTTTTGATTTTGCTGATAAAATTTTCTTGGAAAAATGGAGAGAAAACAGAACTATTTAAAATAAAAAAAGATTATGGAAGAAAAAAAACAATTTCTCATCCTCACGGAGGAGGGAATACAGAATTTAGCATGGGAGGATCTCTTAGTGTCTGAAAATATTAGAGACAAGGTAGATCAGTATGTCCATCATGTCCTCTTTTATGCCAATAATGCAAAAAAAGAGTATGTGGTGCAAGAAATGCAGAAGTGGTTTGAGCTGCAAAAAACGGCAGAAATCCCTTATTTGAAAAAAGTATTTGAAAAAGAAGTAAATAAAAATTTGAAATAATAAGATGAAAAAAAAACTCATTATCATTCTCAATCTTGAGAAATCAACATTTGAGAAAAAACTTTTGGGAGAGAGCAATTTGCTAGAGTATCAAGGACTAACTCCTTGGGCTGGGAAATTCTACGATCAAAAGGAGGAAGACCAGCTCTTTCAGGAGTTGGAAGATTGGATTGCTGGGAAAAATCTCCGAGCGATTATTGCAGAAATTCTAAAGAATTGCAAACCTAATATTGATAGCTTTGAAAAAATGCTAAAAATCGCCATTCCTTTTGAAGAAAAAGAATGGTTGAAAAGGTTTTTCTTTAGAAAAATCATGGAATATTTGTTTCCCAAAATACGGGAAAATTCTTTCTACTTGAATTCAAGGTAGAAAAAATTAGAATGATTTCCTTGGACTGAGGGACTATGTAGAAAAAAAGTCTAAGGTCTAAGGAATCTTATATTAAGGCGCAGGAGTTATCCTTCTCGCCTTTTTTTATTGCTAAAATTTTGACTGATCAGGATCTCTTTGAGGATCAAAGTAGAATATTTGCGGCCTTGTTAGTGATCTTGGGGAGGATTGGAGCTTTGGATGGAAAGCAAGACTCCTGGTTGTGATGCACTGAAAGGGAAAGCGTTGATTTTTGCCTTGAGATAAGTATCATATTGAGGTGAAATAAATTAAAATAAAAAAGTATGAACAAAAGGAAATTTGGGTTTGAAAAATATTCAGACTCTCAGATTGTATTATTTCTTTGTGGTTTTGAACCTAGTGGTCAAGATCAAAAGATTGGCGGCATCAATGAATTAGAAAACTCTAAAAGAACACTGACTTTTGAGGTATATCAAAGTTATCTTTGGAAAAAAAAGAACTTTGTAAAGGTCTTTTATAAAGATCCTCTGGAGAGTGAATCGGTCTTTGGCGAACTATTGCAGTCTTTTCCAATAGGAGGGAAAAGCCTCTGGAATTTGGATTTAGCTACTTGCACTCTGATAGAAAGGAGTCAATTAGAAAAAAAACTGACCCTCTGGGTCAATGCAATGTTGAGAAAAGATGCTTTAGAAGAAAACTATTGGCAAGAATTGCTCCTTTATATACATAATTTGGGGATGGTTCATGAAGAGGCTTTTATCCAAGAGCTCAAAGTAGGAACAAAAAGATTTATGAATGCTTACCAATCAAAGAATCGTTACTTCTTTCGAGAAAAGAGTTTTTTCGAGAGGATTAGTGAGTTTTTTTAAACTAGTATGAAGCTAAAGGGCAGAAGTAAGATCTACTTCTTGCCTTTTTTTGATGATTTTTTTGTTTTAAAATAGCAAAAAGCTTGACTTTTGTGATACTATCGCTCTGCTCTGTGAGAGATAAAAGATCAAATAAATCAGACTTTTTTCTTTCTTTACTCAAAAAGAAAAGAGTCACAATAAAAAATAAAGAAAATGCAAGAACTATTGATCACATTAGATTTAAATCTTGGACTAAAGAGGCAAATATTGCTTCCAAATAAAAAGATCCGAACATTACCAACTCTCAATGAAGAAGGATTCCTGATGGTTGAGTGGGTTGAGTCTGAACAAGAGGGAGAAGCACTTTTCCAATCTCTCAAGCTATGGATTGGAGAAAAAGAGCTCCCCAGGATATTGGAACATATCAAAGAAGAGTATCACAGTTTATTTTTTATCAATGAAGATAGTTTCCCCTTGTTGGAAATATTCTATAGAAAACATTTAAAGATGCTCTTTCCTTATGATCAGGAAGAATTGATAAAAGAGCATTTTCTGGAAAATCTGGTAGAAATGCTACTCTTGTCGGGAGAATAGCTAATTATGCGAGGAGAGATTCTGCTCGCATTTTTTTTATCAAAAAAAATAAATACTTGACTTTTATGCGTAATTTGATACAGTGGAGAGGTAATAAAATGTTTAAACAAAAATCAGACTTTAAGACTTTGTCGGTCAAAAGGTCATAAAAACAATAACTATGGTATTTCGATATGTCAAAATTCTGATTTATCCTGATGGGACATTAGGGATTCAGAAAATTAAAAAGTACCAGTTACTGGACTATCAGGAGGTAGGGTTCTTTGCTTTTGTTGTATTGACAGAGTCTTTTCTAGAAAAGTACTATCTTCAACTCGAGAGCTACTTCTTATCAAAAAATTATTTTAAGATCTCAGAGGAGATCTATGAAAAAATTCAGAAAAGATGTCAATCTACTGGTAATCTTTTGGAACTGAGTCCTGAAGAGTTGGGTGTAATTGGTTGGGAGGTATTTCAAGAAGAAATAGGAAAAATGTTTTATTTTGCAAAAAATCCTGGATTTGATGCTATTCGCCTTGGATTGGAACATCTTTTTATCCAAAAAATGGCAGAAGAAAATAAGGAAAATCTAGGAGAGCAAAATAACTCTAGCACTCAAAAAGCTGAATGGAATTAATGTATTAACAAAAAACTAAAAAAAAATTAAAAAATGAAAGATCAAGAAAAAACAAAAACTTTGCTGAGAGAAGAACTCTCAAAAGAAGAACTCTCACAAATGCAGAGAATGAAAAAAAATTCTGAGCGAATCAAAAAACCGGAAGATCGCTTGGTATTAGCAATCAAAGAAAAAAGGAAAGCTTCAGAGCCAAACTTTACCATATTGGTTTACCATATGAGAAATGGTACTGCAACGTTACCTTTTGTCTCACAGCGCTGTGCGAAAAATGTATCTGCTGAACTAAGTATTTTACTACACAAGCATAAAAAAGCGCTGCTACTATTGGGAAAGGTTTTGGAAAGGAGGCTTGCTCTCGTTTATCTTGCTCCAGAAAAAGAAAAGGAGCTAAAAGAGAAGGAGATCAGAGATTTGTCTGCTTTAATGGGTTTGGATAGAGAAAATGCTAGTTCAAAAAAACTCATTAAAGAGTTGGAGCTAGCTTTGAAAGAGCTTGAAGGGATCTTTTCTGCTAGAATGGGCGAGGTTTTCTCTACTCAAGATGAAATCATCAATAAGAGAGAAATACTCAAATACTACAAGCGTTATTTTTCTCTCAAAGAGGATATTTTGCAATCAATTTTGAAGAAAAGAAACGATGCGGAGGAGTTTGAACTCCGTAAATTGATAAACAAATACTAAAAAAAACAACAGTATGGAAAAGGTGTTGGTAGTATCATTGGTTGAGGATCTTTCCTTGGATCTCTCTGAATTGGAGGAGTTCAATGAACTAGATCTGGAAACTTGTATTAAAGTGGAGGCAATCTTTTTGTCTGAAAGAGAAATAGAGGAGTTTGAAAATTTTATTAAAAATAAATCAAGTAAAACTCTGACAGAAACGATGGCTAAAAAGCTATCAAAACTCTTGGGAGTTATCTTGATGCTTCTTGAAGCAAAAGAAGAAGAAATCACTCGGATAGATAATCTGAAAAAAAGATATTATTCCTCTCTCTGAGGATAACTCAAAGGAAATGATTTAATGAGGGCGTGAGTAGAGATTACCATGCCCTTTTTTTTATTGATTTTTTTTGCTCAACTTCCTCCATTCTTCCCTTTGGAGTAAATCCCTCCTATCCTTTCTAACCCACCCGGGTGCTTACCACCCGGGTGGAAAAGGAAATGTTTTAAGTATCTGGATCGCTTCGCTGTGCTCGCGATGAAGAAAGTCCCGTCATTGCGAGGAGCGTTAGCGACGCGGCAATCCATTAGAATAGAGTTTTAGGTATCTGGATCGCTTCGCGGTGCTCGGAAGGACAAACGCCATCTAGATGAGCTAAGCTTGCAAAAAAAAAGAGAATCTGTAGGATATGATCAGTTTTATTCCTTTTCTGTGAGAAAGATGAATGTATTGACAGTAGCAGTGCCAGAGGAGATCGCTCAAAAGTATGCTGATCAGATTCTTGATTATAGAGAATTGGTTCGCATTGTAGAAGAAGGAATGTGGGTAGATACTCCTTTACAAGATCCTATCTTGATGGAGGATTTTTTATCACAGCTGAAAAATACAAAGGATGGTGAAATCTTGGATCAAGATCATCAATAAATCTCCTTATAAAGCTCAGCTGATTGCTACGATAGAGCAAATTTTGACTGGCAATTGGGAGAGACTAGATATTGTAGCAATTCAGGGAAAAAGGGGATATTATAGGTGTAGGGTTGGAAAATTGAGGATTATTTTTTTTGAAAAAGAGGGAAATTATTATATTGATCAAGTGGGTTATAGAGGAGACATATATAGATCTTAGTTATTTTTTGTAATAGAAAAAATCCTCCTTTAGAAAGGGAGGAAATGTTTTAGGTATCTGGATCGCTTCGCTTTGCTCGCGATGACCCCGCAGCTTGTGCGGGGCAGGCGGGAGTGTTATGTGATTCCTCGGTTCTGCTCGCGATGAGAAACGCTTCCGCTGGGGAATTACTTTTGGCGTTGCATTAGATACCGCTGTTTCGCCAGCGGACCACGACCAATATTTTTGTCTTGATACAAAAATATTGGATAAAAAGATCAAGAAATTCCAAAAATCCTGGTTGTTTATCGTGATGGATGGGGAGGATACGAAGCTCTCTCCCTTCCCACTCCGTGGGTCCCTGGGGTCGTTCGCTGGAGTGAAGATTTGCATTGAAAGGATTGGTTAGAGGTCGGATTCGGTGGAATTTCGGTTTTTTTTGAGTTGAAATATTGACGGGGATTGCTGAGTGGATGGGGAGGATTTCAGCGTTTTGCGGGTGGTTGGTGATGAGTGTTATTCTATCCCACCCGGGTGGTAATCACCCGGGTGGAAGTGTTGATTATATCACAAAAGGGGAAAAAGAGTAGTCGAAGGAGATTAGTTTTGTCACAGATTTTTTTTTGATTCGTAGACCATAATGTGCAGGGTGACCAAAAAAAGCTTAAGAAAGCATTCTGGGCATGAATCTATCACGAAAACGGGGAATGTCGAGCATAACTCGCATTACTGAGGGACCAAAGGTAGTAAGTCTACTGATGGGGACTGAGAAATGGGAAAATGTCGACAAGGTCCAAGTTTGTCTTGAATTTATACCAGAGATTCCTAAGCTCGAAGGTAAGTTGTCTGTATGGAGATACAGGAACGGCTTGACTCTGTGATCTTTAACATAGGTATCAAACTGGATTATTCAGTAACTGGTGGGTTTTTTTATCCGCTCGAGAGAGCATGGTAAATGAGGACGCTAGGGGTTGAATGGATCCACATTCGATGCTTATCGAAAGGGTGCACGGAGCATCCTAACCCTGAACTATGTTTTTTTATCGTGGTTCAGTCAGCATTTTATATGCTTTTTTTATATCTAATAAATGGAAACAATGAACTTTAAAAAATTGTTCGCAGCGCTAGCTGGAGTGCTAGTAACTGCATCCTACACTGTACCAATGGCTGCTCTTGGAGCAACTAGCTACAGTGAAGAACTACAAACTGCATACAACTATGCATTTGAAGCAGAAGTTACAACAATGACTTCTATCGACAATGCAAACATGTATGGAGATTTGACTAGAGGTCAGCTTGCAAAAATGATTGCAAACTGGGCTGAAAAAGAACTTGGTGTAGAAGTAGATGAGACTTTGACTTGCGAATTTGCTGATGCAAATACTGCAGAAGGAGATCTTGCTACTTATGTTAAAAAAGCTTGTCAGATGGGATTGATGGGAGTAGGAATTACTAACTTCAGACCAAACGACACAGTAACAAGAGGTGAATTTGGAACTACTCTATCTAGAGCAATCTGGGGAGAGAAATTCAACACAGATGCTGTTCCTTACTACAAGGATCATCTTGCTGCTCTTAAAGATGCAGGAATCATGACTAACATCTCAAATCCTGATGCTCTTGAAATGAGAGGATGGACTATGTTGATGCTTCAGAGATCTGCTGAAAATCTTGATGGATTGGCAGGAAACGCTGAATGTAGAGATCCTATGGTAATGCTTGCATGTGCATTGGAGCTTGATAGCTGTCCAGCTGTATGTGTAGCTGA
>CAYTFB010000021.1:4364-9923 GCA_964437055.1 uncultured Candidatus Peribacteria bacterium | reverse complement strand
GATGATCAGCAACAAAAAAATCTTTGCCAATCTTGATGCTTTTATCGATCAGGACATCACCATCCAGGGATGGATTAGAAGTGTGAGAGACTCCAAAACCTTTGGTTTTATCGAACTCAATGATGGGACTCATCTCAAAAATCTCCAAATCGTTTTTGAAGACCATTTAGATAATTTTTCAGAAATTGCAAAATTCCCTACTGGAAGTAGCATCTCTGCGACAGGGAAGCTCGTCAAATCTAGCTGAGCCAAACAAGTAGTCGAACTAAAAGCTACTGACATTAGCTTGATCGGTAAAGCAGATGAAGATTTTCCTCTCCAAAAAAAGAGGCATAGCTTTGAATATCTCAGGACCATCGCTCATCTCAGACCGAGGAGCAATACCTTTTCTGCAGTATTTAGAGTGAGAAGTCTGCTTTCTTTTGCGATTCATCAGTTTTTCCAGGAGAGAGATTTTCTCTGGGTACATACCCCTTTGATCACTACTGCAGATGCAGAAGGAGCGGGAGAAATGTTTCAAGTGACGACGCTTGATCTGGAAAATTTACCCAAAGATAAAGAAGGAAAAGTAGATTATAGCCAGGATTTTTTTGCTGATAAAGCATCACTCACTGTGAGTGGTCAGCTCGAGGGAGAAGCATTTGCTACCGCATTTAGAAATATCTATACTTTCTGACCGACCTTTCGTGCAGAAAATTCCAATACTGCTAGGCATCTTTCAGAGTTTTGGATGATCGAACCAGAAATCGCATTCGCTGATCTAGAGGATAATATGCAACTAGCTCAGGATATGGTTAAATATGTCTTCAACTATGTACTAGAAAAAGCACCTGCAGAGATGGACTTTTTTGATCAATTCATCTTTCCAGGAGTCAAAGCTAGAGCTGAGAAGTTGATAGAATCTGACTTTGCCCATGTCACCTATACTGAAGCGATTGAAATACTACAAAAAGCTGATCAAAAGTTTGACTATCCAGTAGCATGGGGAATCGATCTCCAAACGGAACATGAAAGATATCTCTCTGAAAAGGTATTTAATGGTCCCGTATTTGTCACCGATTATCCCAAAGATATCAAAGCTTTTTACATGAAACTCAATGAAGACAATAAAACTGTAAGAGGAATGGATCTTTTAGTCCCAGGAGTCGGAGAACTCATCGGAGGAAGTCAGAGAGAAGAAGATTATGATAAGCTAGTCCAGAGGATGCAAGAGATGCATGTAGATCCAGAGGAGCTTGAACGATTTCTCGATCTGAGAAGGTTTGGAACCGTGCCTCATGCAGGATTTGGAGTGGGATTTGAGAGATTGGTGATGTATATTACTGGGATGGAAAATATCCGTGATGTGATTCCTTTCCCGAGATATCCAAGAAATTGTTCATTTTAAGGCTTGAAGATATTTTTACTATAAAAAAACCTGCATTCTTGCAGGTTTCTTTTTTATCCAAAAAAAACTCTAAACTTACTGAATCCAATACCAATACAGCTGATCATGTAATAAAGCTGTTGCTACTTCTTTTACTTCCTCCAATTTCAGATTTTTATAGCTCGCTAAAATATCGGATAAACTTCTAATTTTCCCATAGATCAGATATTGATTACCAAGGAAACTCGCCATCTCATCAGAGCTTTCAATTCCCATTTGGATATTTCCTACTCTATAACCAATCGCATTTGCAAACTCTTCCGCACTAAAATTGCCCAATGCAATCTGCTCGATTTCTGCCAAGATTTTCTCCAAAGCAAAATCAAATTTTTCTTTTTCTACTCCTGCCCTGATACTAAAAGTCCCAAAATCCTGGCTAGCTGCATGCCCTGCTCTGATATAATAACAAAGTCCGTGTTTGGCCCTGATATTTTGAAAAAGCCTAGAAGACATATTTCCTCCTAGGATGGTTGCCAAGACATTTGCAGCATATCTACGATCATCCTCCCCATCAAATCCTTTAGCTGAGATGATTAGGTGATTTTGTTCAGTTTCTTTGTCCCAGAATCCATATTTTTGGAGAGGTTGATAAGGAGTATAGTCTGATTTATTGATCTTTTTTTCTGCAGCTAAAGGAGCAAAAATCTGAGCAATCTGCTCTTTGATTGCTTCTGGATCAGGGATTTTTCCTGCGATAAGGATGATGAGATTATCTTTGCTATAGAGATTATTTTTATGCTCAAAAAGCATCTCCTGAGTGAAAGAGGAAATGTTTTCTACCGTACCAATAATCGGCCATCCATAAGGATTAGCTCCATAGTAAAATTCTTGCCATTTTTGAAAGACCAAAGACATCGGATTGTCTTCATACATTTTGAGCTCTTGGATCACGACTCCTTTTTCTTTTTCTAGTTCCTCTGCTGGAAACTGCGCATGGATCATCATATCTCCCAGCACCTCGATCGCCTGAGGGACAAACTCTGGAGCACATTTGACATAATATCCAGCCATCTCATCGCCCGTATAGGCATTAAAATCTCCTCAGAATCTATCTACTGCTGTAGCTACTGCCTGAGCCGTAGGGTATTTTTTCCCTCCTTTAAAAAAAAGATGCTCGAGAAAATGACTAATGCCATTGTTTTGGGCTGTCTCATAGAGCGAGCCTGCTTTGACCTTGATCTCAATAGTAGTAGAATTACTCTCTTCCATCGGAGCAAACAGGCAGGTCACTCCAGCAATTCTTTCTATAGTATAGTGCATTATATTGGTAACTAAGGGGATAAATATATTACATCAGGGTTTTTTCTAGCTCAATTTCTTTTCCTCTCCCCAAAAGTCGAAGGAGTCTTTTTTCTCCATCAAAGGCATAAAAATTATCCGTAGCAAAAAGTGTAACCTGATACTGAGAAGTAGGTAAATCAAAAGACTGAAAAATCTGATTTAAAACCTGTAGTCCATGAAATTTGGTTTTTTTAGGATTAAAAAAACGCTGAATGGTCTTTTCTGCTCAGAAATAAAGATAATTGAGTGGAATAATGGTATCCACATTTGCATCTTTGAAATATCTCAAATCATGTTTGATCACAGAATTGCTGAGGAAAGATTTTCTGGATAAATTCTGGAGTAGTACTTGCCAGAGAGGAACACTTTTGGATCGATAAGCAAAAGGAAAATGAAATTTTTTGATCGATTTTTGATTACTCCTGAGCTGATAGGATTGAGCCAACTCAGTAATGAAATTTTGAGCAACTGCAACCTCTCCCAAATCCACTAATAGTCAGACTTTTCCTACCAATGAATGAGGAAAAACCATCTCTAATAAGTATTTTTGAAAAAAAGGAAGAATCTGCTCTGTATAATCAAAGTCTGATTTTTGTGCTAATAAAAGTTCGATCATCGGAGGGAGGATAATCTTTTCAGCTCCTTGCTTGATCAAATACTCTATCCCTGAAATAATAGCAGGAAGTAATTTTTCTCCATCCTTTTTGCCATAAGGAGCGAGTTTGCTATCATAATAGATCAGATACTCATGATCGTAGTTTTGGAGAAAGCGAAAAAGTAGCAAGCTATCATTATTGCTTGTAATAATTCCTATTTTCATTGTCGTTGCTGATCCAAAAGTAAATAGTATTTTAATGCGGAGACAAATTCATCTAGAGAAGTGGTATTTTGGAGTGTCAAAATCGTCTGATGCAAAAGATCCAAAAACTGAATTTGCTTGCTAAATTCATAAGCAAAGGGATCCAAATGATCATATACTTGAGTCATTGCATCTATCCTTGCTGTCAGATAATCTGCGATGATGAGTTGAAAGTTTTCTAGCATAATCAATTCAAAATCCTGGATCGTCAGGAGAAATTTCATCCTTTGATCGTAAAGTTTTCTGATCAGGAGAAGCTTTTTATCATAGAGTTCTTTTCGATAAGCAATGTCATCTCCCCTCTGAAGCATGTTATCTACCTGAACGAGTTGTTGGTATTCTTTGAGCAAGGCCTCCTCAAGTGCTCCAATATAGCTCGAGCAAAGCAATAATGATTGATCTGGATTGGATAGCTGGATACTAATCGCCTCACTCCTCCAAACACAATAGACTTTATCTTCATAATATCAAAAAGTTGTAGGTCTAGGAAAAATAATTTCTAGCAAAAATACTAAAGCAAAGAAGATTCAGAGTTTTTTAAAAGGGTTCAAAGGCATTATCTTCTGATCAATTAAAGTATGATATTATCTCTTTAACTCTAATACTTTGGTCTTTACTTTCAACCAAAAAACTTCATCCAACATTTTTCAGCTTTTGATCTCATAATCTAGTTCTACCAAAAGTAACAAAAAGCTACGCAAAAAATCCTGATGTTTGATGAGTAAATCAATTTGTTTGAGGGTTTTGATCACAGTAAAGGGAGCAAGCTTGGTCTCTGCAATGATTGCTTTAGAATCCTTTTTACCAGAAAGATAAGCTTCCAAAACCTGAATATCAGTCCTGAGACCTCGGAGAAGCAATCCTTGAACCTGAAGTCTGTGAGCATTATTTTGTTGGATTTTTTCCAAAGTAGCTACTGCAGTCTGAGGCTGAGTCAAAAGCTGATCAAAAAAACTAAACGCATCTGCCTCTACATTACTAAAACAATAAGTATCAATAATCTCTTGGGTCAACTGAGGATTTGGCAAATTTAGTGATTTAAGTTTTTCTATCTCAGCACTGACACGATAGAGATCCTCTCCAATCAATGCAATAAAATAATCCAAAAGCTGATCTCCGATTTGCAAAGGATTGAGCTGTTCTCTGATAAAAGATTTGAGTTCTGGGATTTTAAATGACAAAAATTCTTGAGCATTTTTACTTGGTAATTCTTTGAGGAGTCGCTTGAAATATTTAGTCCTTCTATCTGGTTTATAGGAGACAAAAATCACTAAAGTATCCGCATTGAGAAAAGTCACATTTTGGAGAAATTCTGTAAAAAATCATTCGATTTGTGATTCAGAGAGACTATTTTCTGGGGCACTATCTTTGGGAGCTCCTTCGAGAATAACGAGTTTTTGAGTTACAAAGAGACCTGATCCAAAAAGTGCCTGCCTGATCATTGCTTGATCCCAGTTTTGATTGGTAAAATGAAAAATACTATCAGCACCAAATTTGGTTGAAAACTGAGTTTTCCAAGTATTTATCTTGTTTCTAAGGGAGTAAATATTATTTCCATAAAAAAAATATACTTTCTCAAACATCCTACTAGCTGAAATCTAAAAGATGGTATCAGATATTTTAGTTGTAGTTATTTACAGTCTTTTTGCAAGAAACTCTGATGTTTTTATCTTTTCTTGCTGCTGACCCTCAAAGGCTTTGAGGCAGTTTGATTAGATGATTTTGAGATAGGAGATTGATTGCTTTGCTTTGAAATTGTAGCTGTTTTTGGGGGATTTGACTTTCAAGAAACTTTTTTTCAACTAGTTTTAATTCAAGGATTTTTTGCTTTAGAATGCTTTATCTGCTGTGACTTTAGAGAGGATTGAGCTCTTTTAGATGCAGAAGAGTCGAAGGTCTGTTGTTTCTTTTTATTGGATTTTTTTTGGGATTTTGAAGAAGAAACTTGAGATCTTTTGGGAGAGGTTTGTGACTTATTTGAAGAAGCTTGTGA
>CAYTFB010000021.1:0-4264 GCA_964437055.1 uncultured Candidatus Peribacteria bacterium | reverse complement strand
TTATTTGAAGAAGTTTGTTGTTTAATATTACTAGCTTTTCCTTTATTGCTCAGCTCTGCGATTTGTGCGAGATTGAAACACAATTCTGACAAAAGATAGAGCTGATGCCATTCGACAACCGACTCTAGTTTCATCCCTGGGCGTAGTGCCTGGAAATCAATTTTGACCTGGATCCCATAATCCTTACTCCCCTGCCATTGACGGATATAACGATGATAGCTAAAGTTGAAATCTACAATCGGATTTTTGATCTTGGGGCTGAGAAGATATTCCAGCTGTTTTTCATAATCATCAAGTTTGAGAGAAACACTAGAGCTAGTAGCATGATTGAGCACATTCCTCAAAAATCTGATCAACTGCTCAAAAGGCAGATACTGATCCTGGAGCTGCTCCTGGAGAAAGCTTCTGAATGCATGAGAGTCCTCGATCAACTCCCTCATTACAGAAAAAATTCCTTTGAAAGCGCTGAGTTCTGTCAGATAACCAAAGATATTTCTCTGATCTGGATGCTGATGAATCTCTTTCAAAAGTTTTTGAATCAAGTTTTCTCTGAGTTTGAAATAAGTTTTTTCTCCTGTAGTAATAGGGAGATCAAATGCCAAATCAGAGAGATCATTGCTCTGCATCAGTGCCTCAAAAAACTTTCCCAAAGAAAGATAATAGTAATACGCCTGAATCAATTGGAACATCTGAATGAGAAAAATTAGTAACATAAAATAGCTTAGAGGACCTCTACATCTAACCATACCAGATTGGTTTTCTGATTTTGGGAAATTTTACTTTTGAAGGAAAATCCATGTGCAAACTCTGCATCAAAAAGTGCTTCATTAAAAAAATCTCCATGAAAATCTCTCACTTGTATCTGATCAGGTAGGTATCCGACTTCTGTGGTTTCTCGCCTAATGGGAAAAGGTTTATGAATCGGATCCAAGGGTTCAAGAGATAAAATATACCTTTCTCTATCACTCATCTGGATCTCGTATTTGGACTCTAGAGCATACATCTCATCTTGATAGCTTTTGGGCAGATCAAAAGCATAACTAAAATAAAGGCGATAAAATCCTGGATCCAAATGTGGAAGGGCAATTTTATTATTATTGCTAGAAAAGATCGTATCCCCCTCAGCATTTTGGAGGAAAATTTGCTTGTCGATAAAAGCATCAGACTTATTGTAAGCAGAGTTGATATTCCAAAAATACAGCATCTCCGGCTGATACACTGTAGTCAGATCATGCGCCTGCAAAAGTCCCCAGAGCTGATCGGAAACATTGGAGAGATAGAAATTGAGATATCCTTTGGATAAAAGCTCTCCAAAAGAATTAACTGTATTTTTGAGGAGACTCAGCAGATGAGTTTTGAGATAAGTTTCTAAACTCTGAATATAGATTTCTTTTTTGTTGCTTCTATTTTCTCCTCTGATGAGATCGATATTTGCATTGATAAACTGCCACTCCCAAGCAATATTTTTGAATGCTGGTAAAAGAAAATTGACCATCTCAGAATCCAAAAAAACGACTCCTTTAATATTTTTTTCAAAAAGCTGATCCCACTTTTCTGGACTAAACATCGCCTGTTTTCTCTCCTCCAGATAATCAGTATGAAAAGCTTTTTCATAAAGTGTTTTGATATTTTTACCATCTAGATCGGTGAAACCAAATTTATTTCCAGCGACAAATCCAGCATTGGATTCTCCCAAAAATGCTTTGGTCCAAGCAGGCAAAGGCAAACGCGTATCTGGAGCCACATAATCCGGGAGATAAGAGTCCACAATTTGCATCTCTACCAGATGCCCTCAGGAAAGTGTCACAAAAGCAAAAGATCCAAAAAATCCTCCATTGGGTCTCTTTTCATTACCATTTTGGAGCAAAATCAGATAATTGAAAGTTTCCTTTTCTCCTAAAAGATGAAAAATCTCTGCTCTCAAATCATAACTATCTGCGAGCAAAGAAAGCAAAGCATCATAATGTTCAAATCCGATCTGATTGAGATACTCTCTATGCTGAGAAAAATACTCCCACAGCTGAAATAATTCTGATTTGTAGCTTTGGAGGACATTTTCTCCCGCAAAATATGCTTGCATAATCGTATCTAATTGGAGGAGTTTATGGGATAATTCTTGGTCAAAAGGCCAAAAATAAAATGCAACCTGATCTAACTCTTGGAAAATATCGATCTTGTCTTCAGAAAAAATCCATCCAGTGATTTTACCATAAAAGGAAAAAGCAATAAATGCCAGCAGCACAAAAAATCCATAAGCCACTGCTAATGCAATATTTTTGAGGGTAAAGGGAGAGCTTTTGCGATTAGCTTCAATGCCAAACTTTTTCTGCATCAGGAGAAAGGATTAAATATTGCTAGTCTAGGATTTTGCAATAAAAATGCAAGAGGCAAGAAAAAAAAACTTGAAGCTTGAGGATTTTTTAGTATATAGGAGAGTGTCTTATTTTAATTTTTTTCAAAAAACTAAATGAAAAAAAAATTAGCACTTATTATTTTGGATGGTTTTTGACTAAATAATGAAACATTAACAGAAAACTGAATCTATCAAGCAAATAATGCTGTATTTAATACGCTCTTTACACAACATTATGCCCAGCTCAAAGCTTCATGAGAAGCCGTTGGACTCCCTGCATGACAAATGGGAAACTCTGAAGTAGGGCATATTACCCTAGGAAGTGGAAGAATTATTGAACAAAACTTTGTAACGATCAATAAACTCCTAGATTCGGGAGAATTTGCAAAAAAAGAAGAATTTATAGAACTGCTAAATCACTGCAAAGACAATCAATCAAACCTCCATCTAATTCAGATTTTTGGAAACTGAGGGGTACATAGTGTAGATCAACATATTAGTAAACTACTTCCTTTGATCCCTACAGATCAAAAAACTTATATTCATTTTTTCTGAGATGGAAGAGACCTCCCTCCTCACTCCGCTCAAGAGCAAATGCTTGCATTTGAATCTCTACTCAAAGAATATCCACAGATCAAAATAGCCAGTTTTGGAGGAAGATACTTTGGAATGGATAGGGATAATAACTGGGAAAGAGTCCAAAAAGCTTATGATCAAATCATTGCTAAAAAAGATAATAGCCCACAAAAAGTAAGTGATTATCTAGCATCATGTTATCAACAATGAATTGGTGATGAATTTATCCCTCCAATAAGTTTTGAAGAAGGAGAAGCAATCAAAGATCATGATGGAGTATTTTTCATCAATTTTAGAACCGATAGAGCCAGGCAATTTACTCAAGCACTGATGGTATCTCAAGATACAGAAAATCAACAATATTTTCCTACTCGAGATCCAAATTTCAAAATTCAAAAACTTCAGAATATCAAATTACTCACCATGACAAAGTATTTCCCAGAATACCAAGGACTCACAATATTAAAAGAAAAAAATACCCCAAATACTGTTTCTGAAATCTTTGCTAATCATAATCTCAGACAACTGCATTTAGCTGAAACCGAAAAGTTTGCTCATGTTACTAAATTTTTTAACGCAGAAAAAAGTATTAGCTATCCTGGACAAGAAAATATTTTAGTACCATCACACAAAGTAGCAACTTATGACCTAGATCCTGATATGTCAGCCAAGGAAATTTTTGAAATTTTTAAAAAAAATATTGAACATTTTGATGTCTTTATCATCAACTATGCAAATGGAGATATGGTAGGGCATACGGGCAGTATGCCAGCAGTGATACAAGCAGTAAATACACTTGGAAAGATTGTCCAAGACACGCTTCATTTGAGTAAAGAATATAACCTTGATATCCTCTTGAGCGCAGATCATGGAAACTGTGAAGAAATGGGTAGTCCAGAAAATCCTAAAACCTCACATACTACCAATTTAGTACCCCTACGATATATCCAAAAAGGAGTCGTACAAAAAAATCTAAAAGATCGTGGAGAACTTTCTGATATTGCTCCAAGTATGTTGGCAATATTGGGTATCAGCATCCCAGAAGAAATGAGTGGTGTTTCCCTCATTGAAAAATAATAAAAACTAGATCCTTTGATACTGATTGGGACTAGATTGATAGATCAATCCATAGAGCTCTAATGCCGTCAAAAGTTGCAAAGTCTCTCCATAGTCTCCTCTATTGAGATCGAGCAATTTTTCTAAATTTAAGACTGCAGATTGAGAAAAATGATGGAGCATTTGCTCCTCTGCAGAGGAAAGTTCTAAACTAGGAGCCAAGTTTTTTTCTGATCAAGAGGTATTATAACGAGGGGCAAAATACTGGCTCAAAAGCTG
>CAYTFB010000020.1:8995-10089 GCA_964437055.1 uncultured Candidatus Peribacteria bacterium | reverse complement strand
TCTACACAAATTATTGCTCCTAAAAAACAAAATATTGAGATTGTAGAGGAAAATAATTCCTTTGAAAATGCTAGAGAAGAAAATCTTGAACTTTTTGAGGACTCTATAGGAGAGTTTACTCAAGAGAATGTTGAAAGCTTTGAGAGTTTCGTAGAAGAAGAATTTGTAGAAGAAATTTTTGAAAATTCTCTCTGAGAAGGATTGAAGGTACCAGATCTTGTCTTGGATCAAGAATCTGAGAATATCGTTTTGACTGAAAAGATTGCTTTGTGAGATTTGGATGGAGCATTAAAATTAGCTGTTGAAGCTGAATCAGGTGTTGTAGATTGATTGGATCTCAAAGAATCGAAACAATCTGTTTTGGAATCGGAGCAACAGTTGCTATCTGCATCTTTAGATTTTTTTGCTGAAAAGGATATTTTGTCTACGAAAAAAATAGAGTTGACAGAAGTACTTGAATCTGGAATTGGGAAGAGGATGTTAAAAAAAGTAGTTAGTTTTTTTGATATCAATGATCATCATGAGGAAGGTGTGTTGTCTGGAGATTCTCAGGAATTTGTAGATAATGAGGAACTAGAACTTATAACTTTATCAAATCAGTTTGATTTTGGGTTTGTAGATCAGCATGTAGTTTTCTCAAAACCAGTGAAAATCACTATTGATGTCCCATGAGTATCTGAAGAAATGCAGATCAAACTTTTGGTCAAGCATTTGGGAGATGCTGAATTTTCTGATCAAGGAATTGCTGTAGATCCTCAGGCACAGTGTTTGGAGAATGGAGAAGTTTCGATTCCTTGAAATCATGCTACTATCCAAAAGGGAAAAGCAGTATTTTATACTTGCGGAGCTTCTACTTTTGCTCGAGGAGAGGTGCCCCAGTTTCCAGGAATCAAGCCTAATGCCACAGTGAATGTAGTAGTTGATGTCCGAAAATCCTTACAGGATTGGGATTATGTACGAGCTGAGGAAAAGTTTATTATTTGAGGTGAGTTTACAGCAGTAGGAACGACAGCTCGTAGTCGTATTGCTATGTTTAATGCAGATAAAACTTTAGACTTGAGTTTTAATCCAAATATAAACAATAAAATTAATAC
>CAYTFB010000020.1:3336-8895 GCA_964437055.1 uncultured Candidatus Peribacteria bacterium | reverse complement strand
AATCGTATTGCGAGACTTAATACCAACGGAACCCTAGATACAGGATTTAATCCCAATGTAAGAGATGGTATTGTCAACACTATTGCAATTCAGTCTGATGGAAAAATTTTAGTTGGAGGTACCTTTACTTCTGTTTGAAATCCATCAGCTCAAACCCGCAATCGTATTGCTAGATTTAATGCAGATGGAACCTTAGATGCAGAATTTAATCCAAATGCTAATGGAGCTGTTAATGATATCTATCTTATTGATGAGAATATTTTCGTATGAGGAGCTTTTACTTCAATAGGAGGAGCAAGTATCAATAGACTTGCCAAACTGAATATATCTTGATCGCTAGATACTAGCTTTAATCCAAATATTTGAAATGGAGCTGTGCTTGGTATGACTAATGATAGTTTTTCTAATCTTATTATAGGAGGTTCTTTTACTCAAGTAGATGGACACACTAACAACTCTTATCTGACACGAGTAGGGGGAGGGATCAATCCAAGCTTAGTGGATAAAGCTTTATGGATCCAATCGACTACTGGATTAAACTGTTATTCTCATAATTGTAATATCAACTCTCGAGTAGATCAGTCATCTGTAAATCGTACTATTGCAATAATGACAGGAACAGCAGGATATCTTCGCTATGATAATCAAACTCTCATCAATTTTAATCCAACTATTCATCTCAATTCTGCACAATTGGCTTTTGATGAGCAGGATTTTGATAATTATACAGTTTCTATGGTGTTTAAAGCTACTGATATTTGAACAGAGCCTCGACTCTTCAATTGAGGTGCTGCCTATTTTTCTTTTGCTATGGTAAGACATCTGATTCCTGATGGAGTACACTGAATGTCTCTCGATGGAGTGCCATATTATTCATATCCCGATGTTTTGACAGAACGAGATACTCGACAAATCCTGACTCATGGAGGATCCAACACTGTTAAGTATGATATAGCCACACAAACACCCTGGGTATTTGCTATAGAACCCCCTTGGCCACTCTTGAGAACACCAACATTAAGATTACAACATTTTTCTTCTTTGCATAATGATTTCAAGGGAGATTTTAATATAGCAGAAATTATGGTTTTCCCAGGTCAACTATCAACTAAAGAAAAGAACTTGCGAGACTCTTATTTAGCAATAAAGTATGGATTTACACTAAATCAGATGGGAGGAGGTCAAAATTATCATCTTAGTAGTGAACTATTAGCTCGATCTTATGCTAGTGGAGGAGCTTATCATAAAAATATTGCAGGAATTGCTCGTGATGATGCAACTGGTCTTTTACAGAATAAGTCTCAATCTTTATCAGATACTGGTGATATTATTATAGAGGCTACTATTCCTCTACTAAATCAAAGAACTTTGATCTGGGGACACAACGATGCAGATCGTAATTCTTGGAGTAGTTCTGGGGTAGACACTTCTCTCTTAGAGTGAAAAGTGGCTCGTAATCGATATTTTCAAGAAAAACTTTGAGATATCTGAGCAGTAAAAATTGCAATTCCAGCAACTAGTTTGCCAAGTTACGGAGAAAATAAAGAGATAGTACTATTGATAAATACAGATGAAAATTTTACCAGTGGACTAACTGTAGTAACTGGTTCCTTAATTAGTTGATCTTTTGAGTTTATTGCCAATATCCCTGATGGATCCTATCTCTCTTTTTGATTGCAAGATATAGTTGTTCCTCCATTGAATGATGAGAATATTGCACTTTGGATGAGATCAGATTATTGAACAAGTTGTAGTAGTAGTTGATGTAATCTGACAACTTGGAATGATCAATCTACTTATAGCAGGCATGCTACAATATCTCATGGAGGATGAGGAATTGTAAAATATGATGCTAACAGTCAAATCAACTTTAATCCTACCATCAATATCACCAATTCGGCATTAAATTTTGCCAATAGTACTACTTTATCAGATTATACTATGTATTATGTGTTAAAAGCAAAAGATACTGGAAAAAATACGGTACTTTTAAGTGGATGAAATACAAGTATCAATTTTTCTATGGGTTCTCCTAGAGCTCCCGGATTTATTATCAATTGACTTCCGATTTATGCTAATTTGTTTTCTTCTACTTATAATACTCGACAGTTGGTAACTTTTGGGATCAATGCCGCTGGAGATGCATCTTTAGTGGTACATCTACCGGATATAAAACAATCACAGATTGCATCTTGACTTCCAACATCGAATCTTACTTTAAGTAATTTCTCTTCTACTTCTGCGAGTGTTGCAGGAGATATTAATTTGGCTGAAATATTAGTATTTGCTGGAGAACTATCTCTTCTTAAAAAAAGAATGCGAGATTCTTATTTAGCGATTAAATATGGATTAACCTTGGATCAATCAACATGAGGAGCAAACTACTATCTTAGTGATGATACTTTAGTTTGGTCTTTTGCTAGTGGAGGATCCTACAACAAAAATATTGCAGGACTTGCTCGTGATGATGCCACTAGCTTATATCAAATCAAATCTCAATCTTTGGCAAATACGGTAGATCTTATCGTAGAAAAACTTTGATCTTTGGCCAATAAAACTTCTCTGATTCGATCAAATAATGGGGGAGGGATAACATCTTGGACCACTAATGGAATTGATATTACTCAAGTGGAATGAAAAGTGGCTCGTAATCGATATTTTCAAGAAAAACTTTGAGATATCGCTGAAGTACTTATCAAAATCCCTCTTTCTGGATTACCCTTTTACAGTACGGAGGGTAGTGGATGAGTTGTGGCTTTGATAGATGGAGATTGAGATTTTAGCAGTGGAGCTATTGTGGTGGAGTGAGATATTGTAGATGGTTTTTTTGAATTTGTAACAAATATTCCTGATGGAGCTTATCTTTCTTTTGGATTACAGGCAGATTTTATATCTTCTCTAGATAAAGAAAATATTGCTTTATGGATGAGATCAGATTTATGAACAAACTGTAGTACAAGCGACTGTAATGTTACTAGTTGGTTGGATCATTCCTGAAAAGATAAACATGCTTCTGTCACTATTTGATGATGAGGAAAGGTAAAGTATGATACTAATAATCAAATCAATTTTAATCCTACGATAAATATTCTCAACTCGAGATTGAATTTTGCAAATAATATTACCTCCTATTCAGACTATATTGTATATTATATGTTAAAGGGAGATCACAATAATGCTCATGCATCTCTTTTAGCAGGAGGAGATACTACCTTCTGGTTTTCTCTTTGGAGAGATAACAAACGAACTGCTTGAGTCTCCTTTGCTGGAATTGATACTTACTCTCCTGTGATACTAACTCTACCAAATGTTTGGCAATTGCATTATGCGAGATTTGATGATATTGCTAGATATATCTATTTGCAGAGACAAACTCCTCGAGACATCCTTGCTGATTCATGACCTATCTGAGGATATGTATCGCAGTTAGAGTTAAGTTCTTTTTCTTCTAGTTCTGCTTATCCTGCAAACTATCATGTGGCAGAAATATTGGTACTTTCTGGTAGTCTAGCTAGTGGTGAGAAAAGTTTACGAGATTCTTATTTTGCTTTAAAATATGGACTTACTTTAGATCAATCAGGGTGAGGTCAAAACTATTATCTTAGTGATGAGAGCTTAGCTTGGTCTTTTGATCATGCAGGTTCCTACAATAAAAATATCGCAGGAATTGCTCGTGATGATAAAATTCTTTTAAATCAAACTAAATCTCAGTCTTTGGGAAATACTGGAGACCTCTTGGTAGAAAAGGTTTGAGTGTTGTGAAATAAAAAATCTCTTATCCGATGAAATAATGGATGAACAACTGGTTCTTGGACTACAGTTGGAATAAACCCTACTCAAATAATGGGAAAGGTTGCACGTAATCGATATTTCCAGGAAAAACTTTGAGATGTTGGAGAGGTTACGATTCGTATTCCTACTACTAGTTTACCAAGTTATGATGCGGGAGCAGATGAGATGATAGTACTTTTGATTGATGCAGATGGAAATTTCTCAAATGGAGCGATCACTGTAGAAGGAACTATTGTTGATGATTCTTATGAGTTTGTGCAAAATATTTCAAATGGGAGTTATCTCTCTTTTGCAAAAATGAAAAGACAAGATGGAGATGTTTCTATTGAAGCTCCTTCCTCTTTTGCATTGGGGAGCAAAACTTCAGCCTCTAGTCAACAAACTTTAGAAATAGTTTCAGATTATTTTTCATTAGAAGATTTGAGAGGCTCTATGAGTGGATACTATAGTACGATTAGTATTTCTGCACTTACTGGGACATATAAAAGTATCTCTTCTAGTGATATTGAGTGGAAAGCTGCTAGTATTAGTTTGCTTTCTGGAACTTCAAATTCTGGAGTAGTTCTTGGTGCTACAATGAATGATTATCATATTGCTAATGGAGTAGATATCCTTATAAAAAGAGACAATTGAGTCGGAGGAGGAGTATATGGGAAATATGCCACAAAGCTCTCTATAAAGCTCAAAATCCCAGCTTATACACCAGCCGGCCTTTATACAGGAACGATTACCTATACTTTATATCCAAATTAGTGATTACTCTTTTTTATTTGTCTTTTATCTTAAGTATTCTGATGTTTAGTAAAAAAACAAAAAAACAGCTTTCCTTTTGGGGAATTTGAGTGTTGGCAGTATTGCTCTTTGCAAGCAATTTTGGCTTTGCTAGTAGCTCTACCTCTGATATTAGAGAGGTTAAACTCCGCTTTTGTGATGCAGCAGATGAACAAGAATGAGATATCAGGAACCTCTTGATAGAAACTGAACCTGGACTAAAGGAAACTATTTGTATGGATATCATCAATGGAGGAAACAAATCAGTATCTCTGGGAATCAATTTTGTAGATGGCGCTCTGACAGCGGATTCTGATCAAAAAAAAGCCTGCCTTCCAGAAGGGGAAAAAACTTATTTTGGACAGTATGTTACTGACTATGAAGAAGAGGTCAATATCCCTGCTCGTAGTACTCAGAGAGTATTGGCCAATTTGGAATACCCTGGAGGATATGCAGGAGATAGTTATGGATGTGTAACGCTCCATGTCATAGATCAAGATCAAAAGACTCTAGAACAGAGTTGACAGGTTTTTCAGGTTTTTTCTCGTTTAGGATATTTTGTAGATGCTTTTGTGGATGGGGATTTTGTTGTAGATCTGATTGCCTTACCTCAGACTTTGGAGAGGTTTTTGGATAGAGCAAAAAATAATCTCTTCCCTTTTTACAAAAATAAATGAATTTATCATCTGAGGGCAGAGTTGTTCAATAGATGAAATATTACTGTAGCAGGAGATATTGGTATCGGATATCATTATTGGTGGATATTTGGTAAAAAAGAAATAATCACAGAACAATCAATCATCCCTAAGCAGAGCAAAACATTAGAAAAAAAGATCCCTCGATACCTCACTTATCTAGTAGGAGGCCCTTTCAAATCCAAAATCCAGATGCAGTATAGCCCAGTATATTATGGAAAAAATGCAGACAAATTCCCTACAAATTCTTTTGTTTTTGAGGAAACTAATTATAAATTCTTTATCCCTTGGGGATTGTTGG
>CAYTFB010000020.1:0-3236 GCA_964437055.1 uncultured Candidatus Peribacteria bacterium | reverse complement strand
TCTTTTGTTTTTGAGGAAACTAATTATAAATTCTTTATCCCTTGGGGATTGTTGGTGCTTTTCTTGGTTTATTTTTCTTTCAAGTATTTTAGGAAGCAAAAAAAAGATAAAAAATTCAGACTTTTTAGATAAATTGATTATTTTCTGTTTTTAATTTTCAATTATTGTTTGAAATCCCTGTTTTGATGCGGGGGTTTTTGGTATATAAAAAGTCTCTCAAAATTTGACTTATTTTTTTTTCTACCTATACTTATAATATAAGATTTTTTATCTTTTAAATAAATGCCATGAGAATAAAATTAAAAGGTATGGGACTATTTGCTGGATTCGGAGCACTCCTGGCGATGGTCTATTTGTTGGTTCCTACAACACCAACAGCAGCAGCACAATCCTGTATCGGAAGTGGTGCAAGTTGTAATGTATCCACAACGGTCAATCTAACGATCACTCAATGAGATATCTGTATCGGATCTGAGGGTACCTTTAACTTTGGAAATACGATGATTAGTTCTACTCAAACAACAGTGAATGGTGCTTTTTCAGGAAATGGTCATTTTTATGTAGATGATCTGAGAGGTGCAGACAAATGATACTATACTACAGTTCAAATGTCTGGAAATTTGGTTGGTCCAAATGGTGCATCTATCCAAGATATTAATGTCTCTATGAAAACTCCATCTACTGGAGCTGGAGCAATTACTTTATTGGCTGGTACTCCGAATCCGAGAGTGATAGTTAATGCTGGAATGGCTAACTATCAAACTCTAGAGGTTCCAAGGAATTTGATTGAGAGAAATACTGCTACAAACTTTGGAGTGATTGGAAAGTATGGAGTATTGCCAGAGATGCAGGTAGTTATCCCAGCATATCAGAGTGTTGGACAATATACGGGTACACTAGTTTTTACACTTCATGAGAATCCATAAAAGAGATTAATTAAATCTTAAAAATCAAATCGTGATCGCCTGTCGGTTGCGATTTTTTTTTATTCCAGAAAATCTGATAGCGATTGAAAGGGAGATTGGTATAGTGGGAGTAGTTTTATTTATTGAGAGTTACAGTTGATGCAGATTTTCCTTCAGCAATTTTCTCCTGCACTCCTCCAGCAAGCAGAGAGTTCTTTCTCTCCCAGTTTTTTGGCTAGCTTGAACCCTCCTCATCTAGATCAGAAAAAGATCAAAAATCTGATCCTCCAGCAGCAACTCAATCTCTCAGAGGAGCAGTTGAGTTTAGCCAATCAATCCTATCGCTGGGATGCTAAGTTTTTCTCTGCATCTTATACAGAAAAATATTTGCTCTTGGCTATCGCAGAGCAAAAGATTGGAGTAGATCTGGAGCAGATCAGAGCAAGAAGCGATATTTTATTAGCAAATTATCAGCAAGAGCTAGAAAAGGTCTTTGGAAAGGTAGATTGGTCTGGTTTTTATCTACTCTGGACAGCGAGAGAAGCCATTCTCAAGGCAAGTGATACCGCAGATCTGGATCAGATGGAGCAGATTCTTTTCCTTTCCTTACATTCAGAACATTCAGAAAAAGAAGACACTTGAGGATTTTCTTTCTCTTGGAAAATCACTTTTAGCTACCTTGGGCGTGAATGGCAGGTTTTTTCCCATCAGGAAAAAGATCTGGTGTATAGTATGTGTTTGGCTTAGTTTTTTTTGATTTACTTAGACTTACTTATTCTTACGGCAAAAAAGAGCAAAAAATCTTACATTCTTTCAATCGTCTTATTGAGTAGTGAAATCTCATCGGTCATCACATAATCTACTCCTAGCTCTGCTAGACGGAGAAATTCCTCCACCGTGTTTACCGTATAAGCTACAATTTTTCTCCCCTGATCGTGGATTTCTTGGACGAGTGCTGTATCGATATGGTCCGATAGGATGATGAAATAGTCAAATTCAGATCCGATGAGGAGCGCCTTATCTTCTTTATCGAAGGTATCGAGTCCCGTCGGGATTGTTGTGACAGTAGCTAGTGCTTTGGAAAGCTGTCCATCATAACTAGAAAAGACAGACTTATTTTTGAGATTATATTTGATGATATAGCTCATGGTTTTATTGAAAAGATCATTATTTACACGACCGCATACCTCTCCATCCTGGATCTTGAGGTCAAAAAAATAGATATCAAAGAGATTTTTGATCTCTGGGAGCATTTCATCGAGGGTTAGGATTTCTTGACCATCTTCGAGTTTACAAGCTTTGAGCTCTGCTAAAGTGAGCTGACAGACGGATCTTTGCTCGTTTTTGCACTGAGTGTTATTGTAGAGTTTGTGCCCATGAAAAACTACTACTTCTCCATCTTTGGTGATAGTGATATCGAGTTCTGTCCCTCTTGCACCTTTGCTTTGTGCGGAGAGAAATGCATTGAGAGAGTTTTCACTAGCTACAGACATATCTCCTCTATGGGCGATGATCTGAGGAGCTTGGTCATATTTTTTTGCCAAGAGTTCCGCTTTCCTTTCTAGAAGGATTGTAGTTGGATCATTCTGAGTTTCTTGTGAGCTTATTACTTTTCCCTCTCCTTTTCCCTTTTGAAATTCAAAAAACTGCTCCACATATTCCAAAATGCTTTGTGCTGGCATCATCGCATACCCTTCCATGATTTTTTGTTCCTTGAGGTCAATATAGCCGAGATAGCCATCTTTGGAAAGGACTTGGGCTTTATCTTCATTATAAAAGCGCTTGAGCCCTCGATTTCTCTGCACTTGAGAGCTAAAGGGGTCATTGTATTGGTCCCACAGTTCTACAGATCCTGATCAGAATTCTTTTTTGAGTGCATAAAAAATATCGTGCTGTTGATAAAAATTTTCATCATCTTTGGCTGCTATTCCAGTCCCAACCATAAAACCAACAATTTTACTCGATGCTGCCATTCCTCGTTTTTGAAATTCTGCATCTGAGAGAGGAGTGATTTTGCGATGATCTGATAGGACTAGGAGAATCCCGTTTTCAAAAAAGTTTCTCTCTTGGAGCCCCTGATAAAAATCAGCAAAACTATCATTGACATACTCCAGCATTTTATTTTCACTATTTCCATAAGGAGTCAGATAAGGAGTGTGAGCGGAGATGGTTTGGAGGGTGATAAAATAGGGAGCTTGCTGTTGATCGATAGTTGCTAGCGTTTTCTGATACAGCTTTTCATCAGCCGCAGCATTAAAGGTATACTTCTTTTCCTGTTCAAATGCTTTTTCATCGATAATGGTCTGATAACCGACTTTTTTGATAAAATCT
>CAYTFB010000019.1:7411-10464 GCA_964437055.1 uncultured Candidatus Peribacteria bacterium | reverse complement strand
TATACTAATAGAGATATCTTTTTTTGTGGATATATTTAGATTTTAAATCTAAAATGTTGCCTGATAGAATATATTTGTATGTTTCTATTATTGCTTCTGCTATAGTTGTTGTTTTCTTGATATATAAAAATTATGCTAAAAAGAAGAAGCGGGAGAGAAGAATATATGAGGAGAATTTAAAAAACATTACTCCTAAAGTTACTAAACTTGAAGGGATCCTTTTTTCAGAATTATGAGAAAAGTATCTCAATCATAGAAAATATTTGAAATGGAAGGAACAACTTGAGCACATCTATAAAGAAATAAAGCCCTTCGCTAAAGATCTAAAAGAATCTTCTCCCTTATTGTTTGGAATCCTTTTTGACAAAGAGTTTGTTAAAGAACACAACAAAAAAATTGTAGCTAGAAATAAAGAGTTATATAGAAGTTTTTTTGTAGATCTAGATCATCATGGGTATGGACTGACAGACAAACAACTAGATGCAGTATTTTCTGAGGAAGATGCAACCTTGGTGAATGCAGGGGCAGGGACAGGAAAGACTAAGGTTATAGAAAGTAAGTTGCTTTATCTGCATACCAAAAAATGAATACCATTAGAAGATATGCTTGTCGTAACTTATTCAAAAAAATCTCAACAAGACATGATGGATAGAATTTGCAACACCTTAGATTTAGCTCAGGTTCAGCATGATAAAGAGGTTTTGTCTAAAACTATTGCTACTTTCCATGCTTTTTGAAAGCAAGTAGTAGATGAAAATACTTCTGTTAAGCATAAAGATTGAGAGAAGCGTATAGGAATAGGAACTTATGGTAAAAGAGTGATAGATGAAAAAGAACACAAAGAGTTACTATCTCTTGTCTTTAAAAACCTTTCTGAAAAAACTTGAAACAAAACAAATATACGAAATTATCTGTTGTATTACAGTGTTCCACAGGTTGAGGTCACTAAATTTAAAAACTTGAGTGAATACTATGAAAATATAACAAAGACCTACATATCTCTTATCCAAGATTGAAAGTTTAGTGTTGCTGTCAAGAGTTATGGAGAGCTACTTATAGCGAACTTTTGTGTGGCACATGGAATAAATGTTGTTTATGAACCTAAGGGACATTACTACACTGATGAGGAGGGAAATAAAAAGGACTATAAGCCTGATTTTTATTTACCAGATCATTGAGTATATATTGAATACTTTGGTGTAGATAAAGATGGGGGAACAGCTCCTTATGTTATCGCAGATAACTATTCACTCAGGATGGCCCAGAAAATAGCAGACCATAAATTATCTGATAATAAGCTCATAGATCTGAGATATGCTGATCTTCAAGAGGGAGTAGATAGTTTTATCAATAAACTCAAACAAGAGCTAGAGAATAATGAGGTAGAGTATGATGAGGAGTTAAATTATGATCACCTTTTGGAACATAAGCAGTTGAATGGATCTTTTACAGGGATGGCAAGATTGTTGAATACCTTCCTTAGTTTGTATAAAGAATCAGATGCTACGATAGACTCTTTGTATCAAAAGATAGCTAATTTTGATAAACTTAATACAAGAAGAAGTCAGCTTTTCCTTTTACTATTTGAAAAGTATTTGGAGGAATATAATAGATTAATGGAGGAGTGAGGATATATAGATTTTGGAGATATGATTCTAGAAGCTATACATCTATTGGAATCAGGTCTGGTTAAAAGAGATTTCAAATATATTCTAGTGGATGAGTTCCAAGATATTTCTCTAGCAAGAGCAAACTTAATTAAAACTCTGATCAAAGACAATACCAGGCTGTTTACAGTAGGAGATGATCGGCAATCTATTTACCAGTTTGCTTGAAGTAATACGAATATCTTTCTAGATTTTGATAATTACTTCTGATATACAGAACATATTACCTTAGATCAAACCTTTCGCTTTAATCAGTGAATCTCTGATGTATCTGGAGAGTTTGTGATGAAGAACCCAAACCAGACAACTAAGCAATTAAATGCTTTAGATCCTCTGAGAGAAGAAAGGATCGCTATTTATCAACAAAATGAGGATAGATTAATAAAGAAAGAAGATCAGGTATACTATCAAATCCTTGGTGATATTATTAGAGAGAAGAGAGCTAAACTTGGAATAGAGAATGGAGAAGATATAGAGATCAGTATCTTGTATTTAACTAGATATTTTCAATGAAGGTACAAATCCTACTATGATCTCTCTTTTCTGGAATATCTTAGTAAATACTTTTGATTGGCCTACTCGGAAAAAGAAGCTTGTTGGATGGCTGAGACAAAAAGCTGAGGAAACAATATTAGGTTGAAGGTAGAGAGTATGACAATACATAAATCTAAATGATTAGAGGCAGACTTTGTCGTTATAGAGCATGTTAATCAGGGTGGACTCTATGACTTCCCGAGTAAGTTTGAGGATGATCCTTTGCTTGAACTTATTAATGAAAAAGAGAAGGGGATGTATGCATATGCAGAGGAGAGGAGGTTGTTCTATGTTGCTATAACAAGATGAAAGATAAAATCTTATCTAATTTATAACAAGGAGTGAGACTCTCTTTTCTTAAGAGATTTGGCAGCCATTAATGATGATATTGTGAAGATCGTTTCTGATGGTTCTCAAAAGACTAATAAATTAGAGGGACGAGTAAGTTGACCTAGATGCCTTGATTGTGGATGAAGGATCATCACATCAGCTTATGGGTCTAAGAATTCACGCTTCTCTGAATACTATTGCTCTAGTTATTTTTATGGATGTGAGGCTACTTATATTTTATATCGGGATCAGTTGCATAAAATACCAAACTGTCCTAATTTTAGTTGTGGTCTTCCGATGAAATTAAGAGAGAATAAGCGTAGTAAATATTTATTTTGGGGATGCAGTAACTATCCTAAATGCGATGGAACAAGAAAGTTTGATCTAGAAAATCCCCCCTTTTATTCCTCTTTCAAAAAACGATAAATCAGTCATATAAAGTACTGAGTGGAGGATAGTATTTTAACCCCAAAACTCCTACCAATTATCCCTAAAACCCCTACCAATTATCCCTAAAACCCC
>CAYTFB010000019.1:0-7311 GCA_964437055.1 uncultured Candidatus Peribacteria bacterium | reverse complement strand
CCCAAAACTCCTACCAATTATCCCTAAAACCCCTACCAATTATCCCTAAAACCCCCTCAGGGATAAAAATACAGCAATATTATCCCTATCTAAAAGATAGAGGTAGAAAAGCATAGCCTTCTTTCTGTACTTGCATTGATGCAGATCCTCAGTGATTGAGGCCTATAATGTCTATCTTGTGACAATGTGAAGCCTGATTTCTTTTCCTTATTTGTTTGATTGGAGTAGAGGAGTAGCCCTCTTCTAGAATGTTCTCTTGATACAATAGAGTACATCTTTTCTTTTCCAACCAAACTTCTTTCTCCTGCCCATAGATCATAACTGATTTAACCTAGCCATCAGGTAATTTTGTTTTTGTTGTATTTCTCTTTCTTTTATATACTTTAGGTGTAAGGTTCTCTCCTCTTGCAGAGAGGTTAGAGTTTTATATAGTCTTTAAAGAGATGTTATTCTACTTAATTATTTATGATTTATGTAAATTTAAAACTCTCTACGGTTTTGTTGCTTTTATTATTTAATTGATTTCCTATGAAAAAAAGTATCTTAATAGACTTCTCTAAGGTAGTATCTCCTATTTGAATTTCTAGGTTTATAGCTAATAGTTTGTCTGATTGTCTCAAGATTTCTTCAAATGAGATTAGAGATATTTATAAAAAGAATATAGGAGATATGGTCATGGGAAACTATCCTATAGATAATTTTATCACAGAAATATTAGATTTTGCAAAAGAGGAGGTATTATTTGAAACCCTAAAAGAAAAAGCATTAAAGGTACCAACTCTTGATCCAGAGTTTCTAGATCTTCTCTCTTCCCTAAAAAAAGAATTCAATCTTTATCTGGCCTCAGATATTTTTCCAGAATTGGGAAGGGTGGTTAAAGAATATTTAGCTGATTATTTTGATGAGTTTATCTTTTCATTTGAAATGGATTCTAAGAAATCACAAGAAATGTTTTGGGAAAAGTTAGCTAATAGGATAGATCTCAGTCAATCGATTCTATTTATAGACGATAAAAAGGAGAACTTACTTTTAGCTGAAAAGTACGGAGTTGAAGGAGTAGAGTATCATTCTTTAGCTCAGGATCAGGAAATAATTTTACAGAAACTTAGTGATTTCTTTTCTCCAAACTGATAATATTTTTTATTTTGACTTTGATCTTAGAAAGTGATTGAAGAGAAATCATTGATTTTGATCGTAGTTTTTTCCCTTTTTCCTTGATCTACTCATTTATATTTTTATACTATTGATTAGTTCTTTTTTTTATTCTTACTTAACTTTGATATATTACAGATGAGAGCCATCTATATCATGCGACTGAGACAACTCAAAAGATACCGAAGATCCAAAGCCAGACTGATCGGATCACTTGGACAGCCAATCCTTTTCCTGGTAGCACTAGGATTTGGGATGGGACCCATGTATGAAAAGGCAGGAGGAGGAGATTATATTTCCTTCCTAGCTCCAGGGATTATTGGGATGACGATCCTTTTTACCGCAATGTTCAACGGGATCGAAGTGATCTGGGATAGGCAGTTTGGTTTCCTCAAAGAAACGCTCGTAGCTCCCGTTTCCAGATACAAACTCATGATCGGGAGGACGCTGGGAGGAGCAACGGTTGCGGTCCTCCAAGGAATCTTGGTTTTTTTCATCTCCTTTGCGGTAGGATTTAGACCAGAACAATGGGGCATGGTGCCTCTGGCTTTTGTCTTTATGTTTTTGATCGCCTTGCTTTTTACGGCATTTGGGACTGCCGTTGCCTCCAAACTAGAAGATATGCAGGGATTTCAGCTGATTATGAATTTCGTCAATATGCCGATGTTTTTCCTCTCTGGAGCATTATTTCCTCTAGAGTGATTGCCGAGAGTCATGACTTGGATCACAAAATTCAATCCCTTGACCTATGGGATCGATGCTTTGAGAGGGACTTTGACTCAGGCACATCATTTTAGTCTGGGATTAGATTTTCTCGTGATTGCTGGTTTGACCTTGATCATGACCTTGCTTGGAGCTTATCTCTTCTCCAAAATCGAAATTTAGTTCCAATCTTCCAATCTTTTCAAAACTTCTTTCAGACTTTATTCTTATTTCTTTAAAATCATACGATGACAAAAATGAGTATTACTGTCAAAAATCTGAGCAAAAAATTCTGAGATTTTACTGCGGTAAATAATATTTCTTTTCAGGTTGCAGAAGGCGAGATTTTTGCTTTCCTCGGCCCCAACGGAGCAGGGAAAACTACGACCATCAAAATGCTGACCACTTTACTCAATGCTAGTGCTGGTACGGTGGAAATGTTTGGCTATTCTCCTTTTACTCAGCCCAACCAAGTCAGGAGATCGATTGGGATTGTTTTTCAGGATCCAAGTTTAGATGATGAGCTGACTGCCTATGAAAATCTGAGTTTCCATGCTGCGCTCTATGGAGTGAGCAAAAAAGATGCCGCAGAGAGGATTGAGAGACTCTTGCATCTGGTAGATCTTCGAGAGAGGAGAAAGGATTTGGTCAAAACTTTTTCTGGAGGGATGAAAAGGAGACTGGAAATCGCTAGAGGACTCATCCACCATCCCAAGATCCTTTTCCTCGATGAGCCGACTGTGGGACTCGATCCTCAGACGAGAAATTTTCTCCTAAATTATATCCTAGAGCTCAATAGATCTGAAAAGATGACGATTTTTCTCACTACCCATTATATGGAGGAAGCGGAAAAGATTGCAAATAAAGTTGCGATCATCGATCAGGGAGAGATCATTGCCATCGATACTCCAGAAAATCTCAAACAGCAGACCAATACTCATTCTTTAGAAGAAATTTTTTTACAGCTTACGGGGACTAAAATCAGAGCTGAGGAAGCAGAAAAAGTCGTTCCTATGAGGATGCGTAGAGGAGGGAGAAGATAGACTGTTGATACCTTATTTTAAATAGAGTTTTTAGTCTTTGTTGATGCTGATGCAGATTGTTTCCAAAGTGCGTAATCATATTTTAGAGTATTGGATTCCTTGGATTCTAAGTGGGATCGGAATTATTTTAGTTTTATTTTTATGGAAAATCAGTCAGTTTATTTTAGAACAAGGAGCCTGGACCAAAATTATTCTCTGGTTTGCTTCTTGGATTGTGATTTTACTGCTTTTGCTCAATGTATTACATCGTTTCTTCGTTTTTATCAAAGCATGGTTTGATGGGATGCTCCATCTTTCTGCATTACTAGAGATGGAAGATGCTCAGAGACTCAAAACTACTCCTCAGGACTGGAAAGCATTTCAGGCACGGCTCAAATCATTTTTTCTTCTCATCATTGCACTGGCAGAGCAGTTGCTTTTTTGGGTCTGGACTTCGCTCTATAGTTTAGTTTTCCCAGTGATCAAATCTGGACTCCAGCTTTTAGCTCAAAAAGATTCCAAAATTTTGAAACACCTAGAACAGCATCCCCTATTGATCAGATTTTTTTCTGCATTATTGGTAGTATTCGCAGTAGCATTTCTCATTTCTCTGAGATTTTAAGATTTCTTGCTTGACTCTTTGAGAGTTTTTTTTATAGTGAAAGAGAATTTTTAGCTCCTAGCTCATAAAAATGTCTCTTTCTCAGAAGATCTCTAGATGACTTTTGGTCCTTGTGCAGGTATTTATCATCGGATTGCTATTCCAGTTTTTTCTTCATACCTTGGTGAGTTTTCAGCTAGGATGGACAGGAACGTTTTGGGATTTCTTTTGGCTTTGGAAAGAGTTTGTTATCCTCCTGTTGCTGCTCTGAACGGGATACTTCCTGTATTTACAATCCAAAAAAAAAGGTATCAGCAAACTCTGGCAAGATTTCCTCGCTCATCCTTTCTCCAAATTTGTGCTGATTTTTTTTATTTTTCTGATACTTTCTTTGCTCTTTGCAGTAGTTTTCCAAAAGGTAGGAATCTGAACTTGGATCCTTTCCCTCAAATATGATGCGATAGGTTTCTTTCTAGTGATTCTAGGAGTAGGATTGGCTTGGCGAGTTCCTTCTTTGCAGAGTAAAAAACTTACCAGACGATATCAAAAAATTTTCCCAAGTATCATCCTCGCAGCACTAGCATGGTGGGGGGTTTTACTCTTGATCCCAGGTTTTTTTAAACTTTTTGGTTATAGTACCGAGCGTTTTGAGGGGACTGTGGGAGTGGCTCCTCCTGCAGCGTATTATACCGATATCAATAAAGGGATCGCGAGAAATCAGTTTCTCTTTGAGAGGCCAATTAGTTTAGGATTTTTCTTGGTAGCATTCTGGCCCTTATTTGCTTTGAGTTTCCTCAGAAAACAATCCAGGAGAAAACAGATTATCCGAACCTTCCTTTTTGCAATCACGATTTTTTCTACTTTTTCTAGGGCAGCAATTGGGGTTTGGATCCTAGAAACTGCTCTGATTTTTCTCATCTTTTATCACAAAAATATCAAAAAACTTCTTGTAGTAGGATGAATTCCTGCTTTGATTGTGATTTTATGAGCAGCATGGTATTTTAGAGATGCTTTTACCAGAGAACACTCCAATACTGGACATACTGTTTTGCTCCAAGAGGGATGGAAACTCGCCATGCAACAACCTTTGATTGGACGAGGAGCGGGCTATGCGGGACCAGCTTCCCATCAGATTTGTGCGCAGTCTCCTGCAGATATGAGATGTCAGATCATCGAGCAAATCAATACGCGCTACCAGATCACTACTTATGGTTATAACCCAGAAAATCAATATGTCCAAATTTTGATGGAATATGGATTCCTTGGTTTGCTTCCTTGGCTGGCAATGCTTGTTTGGATGCTCTATTATACTTTTCGTTCCTTGTTGCGATCCTGGAGAGAGCTTCAAAAAGGAAAAAAGGCAGACAAAAAACTATTATCCCAATATTTAGTCTTTGGAGCATTAGGGATTGGGCTGTTTGCGTTACTTTTAGAAGGACTATTGCTTCACAGTTTAGTCGATAGGATGATTATCTATCCTTTTATGCTGCTCTTTGGGCAGACTTATGGGAGACAATACCCATTGAAGGCAAAAGGAAAGTTTGTTTTAGAGGCACAAAAAGCATAGCTATTTTTTCTCTAATTTCTTCCCTATTTTAACTCAGAGAAGTTGAGTTTTCTAAGTTTTTTAGATGATAAAATCCTTGATTTTTCTCTAGATTCTCTTACTCTAGTTGAGTCTTTATTTTTTCTATCAGATGGCATTTCCTAGGAAGCAGAGACTCAAAGGTAAAGAAGTCAGATTTTTGCTCAGAAAAAGGCAGGTTTTTGTACAAGGATATTTTGTTTTCTACTTCTTCCCCCAGTATCCAAATATCCAGCATCATCAGGTTTCTTTCCAGATTCCTTTGTTGTTTTCCAAAAAAGCGGTCCTCAGAAATCAGCTCAAAAGGAGTTTATTACAACAGATAAATCCTCAGTGGATGGAGCAAAAAATTGCTGGTCGTTATTATAAAGTTTTTATTACTCTCAATAAAAAAAAAATTACAGCAATACTTCCTCTATTCAATCAACTTCCTTTTTCACAGCTGCTTAGTCATCTTAATGGCGACTTTCAGCATACTTTTAGTTCATTTACTCACTTTCTATGAAAAAAGTAACAGCGTTCTTTACTTCTCTAGCTGATCAAATAAAAGAGAAACTAAATCCTAAAAGATCACTCAAAGAGTTTCCAGCAAAGAGTGCTCTCCTTGCTAAAAAGAAATCTTTTCAAAAAGAGACGCCAAAGCTTTTGATCAATGATTTTTCTATTCCTAAATTTTGGTTACGAGGGCTTTTGGTTGTATTTATTGGATTTTTGGCCTACAAGGCACTCAATATGATTTATCTCCTAATCACTGCAATAGTCATTTCAATTGCACTAGAATCTTTTATCCTCAGTATTGAAAAAAAGACCAAAAAAAGATGGCTGGGGATTGCTCTAGCTTATATTGGTTTGAGTTTATTTTTGCTTTCAGGAGTGATTTTTATTATCCCACTTTTTATTTCTCAGATTTCTGCTTTGTTTGAGTTTCTCACGCAGTGGGCAATCGGTATTAGAGATTTATTACTCAATTATACGTTTGCAGAGATTGTTCAGCAGACTACTTGGATCCCTCAAGTGCTCCAAGATGCACTCTTGTCTCCAGATTCTGGGATTTCAAATTTGGATCTCAAAAATTATTTTTTGAGTTTGATTGAAGGGATGATCGCTTTTTCTACCAGCTATATCAAATCAATTTCTACAGGAATTTTCACTTTTCTAGGAGGTTTCTTTTCAGGGTTAGGAAGGGTTGCGATTATTTTTACCTTGGCTATCTTTATCTCAGTAGAGAGAGAAGAACTCATTACACTCTTTCTCAGAAAAATGCCTTTAGAAAAAGAAGTTGGTATTAAAACTAAACTTGATCTTATTTATACTCAGTTAGGACTTTGGCTCAAAGCCAGGTTTCTTTTGAGTTTATTTGTTTTCCTAGGACTATATATCCTTCTGTTATTGATTAAATTATTTGGTATCTCTATCCCCAACACCTTCTCACTTTCACTTTTAGTAGGACTTTTAGATATTGTTCCCTACATTGGTCCACTTTTGTGACTCATTCCGTTGGTGATTTTGGCTTGGGTACACAATTCTTTTTGGGCAGCTGTAGTGGTATTGGTGATCTTTATCTTGGTACAACAGCTAGAAAATAATGTCATTACTCCCTTATTGATGAAAAAACAGCTAGGAGTCTGAGCTACGATGATTTTGGTTTGTATGATTTTCGGAGGAGTAGTGATGGGATTACGAGGAGTAATTTTGGCGGTTCCTTTTGCAGTTTTGATCAATATCTTTTTAGAACAGAAAAAAACACCAGCACTAGATTCTTGAGAAGGAGAAGATGAGATTTTAGATCTGGATGAGTAAATAGATTTTTATTACTACAAATTTTCTTGATCAAAATTTTTTCTTCAAAGGTCGTTTTTCATCATTTATGCTATATTTCATGCAAAGATTAAAACAATTCTGACTCAAAACGTATTTTCGCTTCTTGGGCTCCTTGGCTCGTGGCTATCTCAAAAAGCATCAAATCCGATCGATTGGAATCAATGGGAGTGTAGGGAAAACGAGTTGTCGCATGATCCTGACTCAGACGTTAAAATATGCTTTTCCACAGCTGAGGATTTCCACCTCTCCAGAAAATTTCAATGGAGAGTTAGGACTTTCTCTTTCTGTTTTTGAAATAGAGGAGCGGAATCCGACTTTTGGGACTTTTATCAAGGTACTTGTTTTAGCATGCAACAGGCGTTTTTTCTCTCCTAAATCCTATGATCTGATCATCTTGGAATATGGGATCGATACGCCTGGAGAGATGG
>CAYTFB010000018.1:0-10560 GCA_964437055.1 uncultured Candidatus Peribacteria bacterium | reverse complement strand
AAATATCGCAATCAAAATCAGTTTTGAATCCAAAGATAGCTATTTTGCTAGAAAAATGGGTATGAGTTTTGGAGAGTAAGAAGATACTACCAACTCCTTCCTCAACCTCATCCTCCTCATCCTCCAGAAGATCATCTACTAGAAGAAAAACCACTACTTCCTCCTGAACTTCAACTAGAGCCCAAAGAAGCAGACCTTGAATTAGCAATAATACAATTGCTAATGTTATTCATAAAGGAGGGATTTCTGAGAGGTAACTCTTTTCCAAGATATCATCAATTTTTTATCAAAACATCTAGTTTTTTAAGAAAATGAGTTTCTAATCCCCAAAGAGATAGCCAAGGTAATGCTTTATCAATAAAATTTGGATCTTTCTTTAAAAAGTCTTCAATAACAGGAATCTCTACTTTTTTTAAAAACAATCTATATCCATCCAATTCTTGAACAATTTCCTTTCACTTAGCTGTAAGGATAGAAGCTCTTCCATTTATTAACAAAAAACCCTTATACCAATAAGGTAAATCTGATTCAAACAGATATGATTTTTTATCTATTTTCAAAGATTCATCTAATCCAAGAGATTTCCATTTTCTTATCAAGAGAGCATTCAATTTTCTCAATTTATGATATATTGCATTACTATACTCTCTAGAAAAAATTATTTCTTCTGAATACTTAAAAAGTATCTCCAATATTTCTATCTCTAGTTCTGACAATACTAGATTAGACTTTGCTATTTTTTTAATAAGAAATTTATATCAAGTTTTTTTTTCTGTAATATCTTCAACCAAAATAACTCATCTCTCCAAAAGATAATAAAAAACTGCCATCATAACTTGAGGCACAACCTTTTCCACTGAAACAGTATTTCAGTATCGAAAAGAAAATAACAAAGGATAAGGAATGTTTTTAGGTGGAGTATAGTAAGGCATTTTCTTTAAATCAACCTTTCGATTGACTATTCTTGCTAGTTTACCCATTACAAATCAATATATAACAATGGTTGATCGGAACACAAGGAATATAGCAATCAGATACTTTCTTCAAAAATCAAAGATTCCCATCATAAATATAATCAAAAATATGATTGGTATTATCCATGTTTTTCAAAAAAATAATAAAATAAAAAGGAATATAGCAAAAAAAATAAAAAGAATAACCTTTAAAAATACTTGAGTATTAAAGAAATATAAGGCATACCCTATTGGAAAACTAAAATAGTTTTTTGAAAACTTTAATCCAATTGTAATCCCTTCTCCTGGATTTAATCTTTCATTAAATGCTCCAACAAATAATTTAGAGTTTTCTTGTTCAAAATTTAAACCACTCTGTCTTCTTTCTCAAAACTTTCCATATACAGAAAAAAAATCTCCAGACTCGAAAATATGCTCTTGAGGTAAAGTAATAGTAAAAGAAACATTTTCTATATAGGTATCCCAGTCATTTCCTATAACATTTCGATAGAGTTCTTCTCGGGCATCCTTACCTGAAGAACGAAAAAGAAAACTTTTTTTCCCATCTACAAAAGGAACGATAGCATTTTTCACTAGATAGGTAATAGTATAGGTATGTTCTCATAGCAGAGTTTTATTTGGATTTCCTATTTGGACAAAATAGCTTTGATTTTCTATTTTTTTCTTATGTAGAGGACCTCCAACTACCTCTATATTTTTAATCCTATTTATACGTCAATTTTTACGATTGATATAAGGAATTTCTCTAATAATTCCACGTTTAGGAGTAATAAAATCAACCGTAATATGCTCTTTTACATACATGCTTCCATTTCATTGAAGCTGCATATCTACCTTATAGTCCTTTATCAGATAGTCAGATTGAGCAAAAGCTCAGTTAAAAGAAAAAATTAGTAAAAAAAATCACAAATAAATTCACCTCAAGAAAATCTGCATCAGATAAATTACTAAAATAAAATTACTCTTCTAAACCAGAAGCTAGTAATATTTTCTCTTTTAAATAATTTTGTGCTAGAGGATCTGAGCTTAATCTCAAGGCTCTCATAAAATTACCAATTGCTTGCTCTGTATCCTCTGAGTTTATTAGATAAATTTCTCATAACAGTAAATAAAATTCAGGTTTTTGGTATTTTCCTGCCAATTTCGTCAGTTTGGTAAGATCTATTTTGCTATATTGTTTGGATAAAGCGAGAGCTCCTAGCTCTCCATAAGTGCAAACCTCACTAGAGCTTGGTACATAATCTCCACAAGAACTGAGATAAAGTTTGACCAATTCTGGATCTTTTTGGAGATATCGAGAAGATTCTCAATGTAGATAAAAATTCCAAAAAGCTTCTTGATAAAAAGTATAAAAATCAGATTCTTTGATATTTTTATGATTAAAGAGTCTTTTCCAATTGTGTAATGCTTTAGTTTGATCTCAAAGTTTGAGATAGCTGAGTACCAAAAACCTATCTGCATCCAAAAGATACTGTACATCTGTGATCTGTGCCAGATAAACTACCGATTCAGTATAATTTTCTAGATGATAATACGCTACTCCTAAATAGTAAAGATAAACATTCTTTTTCTGATAATCTAGCTCTAGAAGCTGAGAAAAATACTCTACTGCACGAGCATAATCATGAGTTGCAAAATTAGCATAAGCCATAATCTGCTGAGGAAGAATATAGTTTGGATGCTCTATCAAAATCGGCAATGCTAATTTTTTTGCTAAAGCAAAATAGCCCTCATTCATTAAACTATGCGCCATCAATCCATCTAAATAATACTCTGCAACCTTATCAAAACTCTCAAAAGTTTGCAAATTTTTGGTAATCTGTTGGATGAATGAAGCATAATGGGTATCTGCTAAAGCTTCCACTAAACCTGAAATTTCTGCATAATTTCCTTCTGACAAAGAAAAAAGTAACTGATAATATTGATATTCATCTAAGGGTAATTTTTGTTCTTCATAGAGTTTGTCTGCCAAAAGAACTAGTAATTCATACTCAGCAGGATTGGTCTGAGAAAAGGAATGAAGGACAATTTTAAATAAAAGTTTTTGATCTAAGGTTTCTTGCTCCTGACTCGTCAATCCATAAACTAAAAGCTTTGCATCATCAAACTGATTATTGAGCAAATAAGCATGGACTAAAAGCTCAAATATTTCTGCATTCGGATTTTTTTTATAATTTTTTTCCAAAAAAGCGATCTGCTCCCCTAGATCATCAAAAGAATTCTGACTAGTAGCATCTACAAAAAGATCTTCGTATCCAATCTCTTCATCTCACTTTGAGCTATCATCAGCTACAGTATGGAGAGTATTATTGTTAGTGATATCAAGGTTTTGGTCCTCTGAGTGGATAATATTTGGACTAAAATGAGAGAATAGAGATCCTTTCCCATCAATGCTAGTAAAAAAAATCAGTCCTGAAAATCCTGTGAATAGAAGTCCTAGCATAGAAAATCAGAGTACTTGTTTAGTTTTTTTGGTCATCATTAAGTAAACTTCAAATAAAGATCCCTTAATTATACTCAAAAAATCTAAAACTAGCAAAAAGCGTAATGATTTATCTCTCAAAACGCTTTGCAATTTTCTATTTTATGATATTTGTTTGGGTGAAAAAAATTCTAGCAATTCTTTATTTTTTAATACATCAAAAATAGTGACAGAGGTATCTGTATTTTCCTTATTTTAGCAAAAATTTAAGTTTTTCAAAAAAGATTGTTAAATCTTCAAGATCATTATAAAGATAAGCACTCATCCTACAAGTTCCTCTAAAATCATAGTTTTTATGTAATGGATAAGCACAATGTCCTCCACAACGAATTGCAATATTATGAGCTGCAAAAAACTCTCCAATCTGGTTAAAATTTTTATGCTCTCTGAGCATAAAAGAAAAAAGTGCAATTCTCTCTCCCTCCAAAGATCCTAATATCTGAATTTGATCCCCCAATGCTCTAAATTCCTGCACTGCAAAGTCTGTCAGAGTTTTTTCTCTCCCTTGGATAATTTGCATACCCTTTTTGAGTTGCTCTCTCTGAGAAAGAGTTGGTTCATCTGCTAAAGATTGAATAAAAAGTAAAGCATAATAGAAAGAAACTGCTCCAATAATATTGGGAGTTCCGGTTTCAAATTTTTCATTAGTCCCTAGCAAATGATAGCCCTCAATACTCACATCCTCAATCGTTCCTCCTCCTACAATCAAAGGTTCTAGTTTCTTGATCCAAGATCATTTGAGAGCTAAAACACCAATTCCGGTATAAGCCATCATCTTATGCCCAGTAAAGACCACTGCATCTACTCCCAGACCTTCAAAATCAATAGAAATATGAGGTACGGACTGTGAAGCATCAATCAGAAAAAAAGTATCTGCTGATAGTTTGCTTTTTAGATTTGAAATATCATAGAGCATTCCTGTAACATTAGAAAGCTGACTACAAGCAACGATTTTTATGCTAGTCAAATCCATTTTTTCAAAACTTTCTCGATCGATAGAAAAATCTACATCCAAAGGAATCCATTGAATCTCAAAACCGATTAATTTTGCCAGAGCCATCCAAGGTAAAATATTGGCATGATGATCCCAAGTTCAGAGTAATACAACATCTCATTTTTGGAGAAAGTTGGACTGAACCAGAGATTGAGCCAATAAATTGATCGCATAGCTCGCATTGTAAGTATAGATGATTTCCTCAGGCTTAGAGTTGATCAATGAGGAAAGTAAGATTTTACTCTGATAATAATAATCTTCTGAACGCTGAGAAAGGGAATATATTCCCCTATGAATATTGGCATAATCTTGGCGCACAAAACGATCTACTCACTCAATCACTAAAGATGGTTTTTGCGTACTAGCAGCATTATCCAAATAAATCAAGCCAGGATTCTCTGCAAAAATAGGAAATAGTTTTTTGTAATCTTGCATATTTTTTCTATAACAGCTAAATATTATTGTATCACAATTTTATCATCCACAAAGCTTGCTAAATCTATTTTATAGAGTTTTTGATAGTCAGGATAATAGGATTTGAGCCAACGATGCTTTTGGAATTGCTGCTCTAACTTTTCTTTTGAAAAGAAAATCATCTGTCCTCCCTCAAAAACAACAAAATTATCAGATCCTACTAAATAAACAAAACGTTCCATCTGAGGAAATTGTGCCTGGATCAGAGGAATGTAACGAAAATATCGCTCAGGAGAGACTGCATAAAAGAACCCTTGTAAAGAATAAACCTCACTAGCATAAAAAGGAGTATCTACAAGAAATGACTCCAATCCCAGAGTAGATCCTGAATAGAGTTCATGGGTATAGCCATTTTGCCATACTCCATATCTAATTTCTCAGAGCAAAACTGTAAAAACAGGTTCGGAAAAAATCAAATTTACTGAAACTTCATTGACTCCCACAGATTCTATTTTTATCTTTGAAACAAAAGGAAACTCTTCTTGGATCTGAGATAACACATCAGAAGAATTAAAAAAAGAATGATAATATTTTCCTCTCAGTGCTTTTGAGGTCTGAACCAAAAGCTCTGTAGTATTGAATTGTTGCTGAATCAAAGGATCATAATGAATTATTTTAATCAAATCCTCCTGCTGGAAAAGCAAGGATCTAATAAAAAAGAGCAGAAGAATTCATACAAAAACAACAGATCCTGCAATCACTCGTCCAAGGTTTTTTTTTGAGAAATTGAATGTTTGTTTCTTTTTTTTATTAGTAGTAAATTTATAAGCATTGGGGTGCTGGATTTTTTTTATTTTTTTTTTGACAAAAGGTTTAGCTTGAACAATTCCTCTCATACCCATTTACTACAGATAAACTATCTGATTCAGAATAGGGAATTGGCTTGTAAATACAAACGGAAATCAATCAGGATTTATTTTTCTCTTTAAAATTCTAAAAAATAAAAGTCCTGGACTTTGTATCAGAAAATTTTATACTTTTAATAAATTTATTCAGAAAAAAATTATGAAATTTTAATTTTCTAAGTAAACATATGAAACAGATCCGCCTCTTGAGACCTATCATTCATTTCTTGTTGATCAATTTAAGTTTTTTCTTGGTCTATAGGATCCGTTTATTTACCGATCTGATTCCTGGAGTACAGCTTCCTATCCCTCTTATTAACTCTCAAGAGTTGATCATTTTTGCACTCATTAGTGCAGTACTTTTTCTCGCAATTGGAATTATCAAAAAATTTTATACGCTCAATAAAGTCATTCCTGGGTATTTCAAAACCTTTAGTAAAACCTGGATTTATTGGTTTGTTTTCATCACCTTTATTTCCTATTTTGGACAAGGATTTGTATTTCTCTTTGGGATTTCTAGATTTATCATCATCCTGGGAGGAGCTTTGGCTCTACTCTTGATCCTTATTTTTGATGGACAATGGAGAAAATGGGAACATCATCTACAGATCAAACAAGGTAAAAAAATCCTGATTATCTCCAATGAAACCATCGATTCTTATGAAGTTTTAAAAAATATCAAAAAAAACTTTTCTCTCCCTACAGAGTTTGTACTACCCTCAGAATTTGATGATCAAAATATCCAAAACTATGAAATACTTGTCGCAGTAGGCAATTTTGAAAAGGAAGTTTTGCAGGAATTGTTTGAGAAAGTCAGATTTCATGGGATCAGATTTTTTCATATTAGCGAAGGACTTTTTTTGGAAGATGTGGTGTATCAGCCAGAGATGATCCAAAACATTATCGCTCTAGAATATACGCATTCCAAGCTCGATGGATGGTCACTGATCTTAAAAAGAATTTTTGATCTTGTTGGCTCAACTATTGGAATTATCTTACTCAGTCCTCTCTTGCTCCTCATCTCTATTATTATCAAAATTGATAGTAGAGGACCTGTTATTTATAAATCTCAGAGAGTAGGAAAAGGAGAAAAGCTCTTTACCTTTCTCAAGTTTCGCACCATGTACCGTGAAATGAGTGTCTGATATGGAGGAGAGGCTGCAGAAAAAATGTATGAAAAACTGATCCAATCCGATGCCAATACCAGAAAAGGAATTCTTCCAAAAATTGACAATGATCCAAGAGTTACGAGAGTTGGTAAATTTCTCAGGAAAACTTCCCTGGATGAATTGCCTCAGCTCTTTTCTGTATGGATAGGCACCATGTCTCTCATTGGTCCCAGACCTCATCTACCCAAAGAAGTAGAACAATATCAAGCTTGGCAAAAAAGATTGCTCAGCATTAAACCAGGTATCACCGGATATGCCCAAGTATTTGGGAGAGATAGTCTGGATTTTACAGAAGAGGCAAAACTTGATCTCTATTATATCCAAAACTGGTCTCTATGGCTAGATATCTATGTACTTTTTACTACCTTTGGAGTGGTATTTAAAGGCCGTTAATTTAATATAATACAGGAAAAAATATTTTATTTTTTTGTTTTTGAGCAATGAAAAAAAGATTCTGACTTTTAGTTTTGATTGCATTTATGCTTTTTGGAGTAGGAATTTCTCATGCAGAAGAGGTGAGCGATCAAAGTGAAGCTACGGTAAAATCAGAGAAAACGCTCCTCAATGAAATCAAAAATCGTATCCTAGAAATGAGTAGTGAGAATAATCTCATCCTACGAAACTTTCATCAGCAAAGTGAAGTACTAGCCAATCACTTCAAAGATCAAAAAGTAGGGAAACAGCTAGAAAGTCTCCAAGAGCAACTTTACACTGCTTTCAATAATAGAAAGATTCTCCTCAAATCTTCTCTCAAAACCCATCAAGGAGGGTTTCTAAACCAGCATCTCACCGGGATGGATAAAGCAAAAGAGATGGATGAGAAGTGTGTGGGTTGGTATAATCTCCTAGATGATTTGAGCTTTGCTCATGATATTCCGACAGCGCTCACTATTGCGGTTTGGCATAGAGAGAGTTCTTGTGGGTACTATCTCCCTAAAAACAAAAATGGCCCTTTTCAGATCACGAGTAAGGATTATGGAGATGGAGAGATTACTAGAGAGGTTTTTGTCCAGTCAGTAGAAGATTTTCTCAATTTTGCAAAAAATAAAATCAATCGATATAATGAAAGAAATGCCAAAGACAATCTCAGTATCGATCTCAGCTATAATCAGCGAGACTATACGGATCTGTATAGATTTGCAGCACTCTACAATGGACTCAGTGGTGCTACAGTCTATGGAGAAATTGCCCCTGCAGCTCCCAAGTACTTTTTTGAAAACTATGCAGGAGAATTTGAAGAAGGAGTCAGAAACGGATTATTTCCTCAGTTTTTGAAAGTGATTGAATGGGAAATCCAACAGTAAGGTATTTAAAAGAAAGTTAAAGAAGAGTAATTTCTTCTATCACAGGGTCTTGTACACTCACAAAACAAAAAACTTGATGATTAAATAAAGCAAGATCTTTGGTTCAAAAATGTGGTGTTCAAAAATGCACTGTTCAATGCTCCTTCTTTAGATCCTCACAGTGCGAAGTATCTGAGCTTTCAATGATTCTAGCTACTACAGTAGCTTTACTCTCTCAGATAGTAAAAGGCAAATCCTTTATTGTTGCTCTATCTCCGATCTCTATCAAACAGTTGTCTGCCACAGGTGTCATATCTTGTGGAGAGGAGGGGAAAAGGGTATCCAAATATCATCTTGTTACAAGGAGGTCAGGATCTCTTTCATGCCATATTGAATATGGCAAATGATTGACATAATGATAGTGATGTAAATCGTAATATATTGCATAATCCAAAATTCCCTTTCATGGATAAATACGATTATTTGGATCATTTTTTTCCCATTTTAATAGATAAGGATGATATTCACAAAATAGATCAAACTGTTCTCAGTCTAAGGGATTTTCTAGATAAAACAAATATCTACAATTTCATTCATCATCTGATAGATCAGATCCACGATAACCTAAAATGGGAAAAGAAGCAGATAGGAGTTCTTCTCAAGTTGGGCCAGTATATTTTCAAGTATAGATATTCTGATCATTCATTTTCTCTTTAGAAAAAAACTCTATAGATACAGCATTATGCAGGTTTACTGTATAAATATAACCTTCTAAAACCTTTTCTCCCGTAAATGACCATTTCCATGGAGGGCAATTTACAACATCAGGACGAATCATTTCTCCAGAAAGAGCATAGGTATATCCTATCGGATCTGATATCACAGTATTTTCAGATGGTAATTCCTCTAGAAATTGAGAAATATCTTCTTCCTGAACTAGAGGAGCTGTACTGCAAGCTGCTAGAAAAAATAGCATCAAAAGCAAAGATCAAAAAAATTTCATAAAAAGACAATAAAATTTATGTAAAATATTGTTAAAAACCTTACTGCAATAGTAGTAATCTTTTCTTTAAGAAAAACTAGAGAAAATTTCTCTAGCTCTCATATTAAATGTATAGCTACCAATTAATAGTAACGAAGATCATAGGTATACAGCAAATTACAACGACTATATGCACTTGCAGGGCCATTCGACATATTTTTTAAAAATGTCTTAAAGTTTACACCAGAAATTGCATTAGCCGATTTTGCCTGCTCGAAATTCATATCAGTGGTTCCTAAGGTGCTATCTGCAACCCATAAAATAGAATTTTCAACACTACCATACCATTCTACGGCAACAATAGTATAATAATGTCCATAACCACTTTTTACACCAATAATTACTATTGGAGTCTCATGTATAGCAAGATGAGTTAAAATTGCATTAGCAATATTATTATGATTATCTACACTATTGGTCTTTGGCATCACATCCCAATATACTCCAACACGACTGGGATTATCATAGACTAGTCCATAATCTCTATAGATATATTCCAGTATAGAGCCTGAAACATAGTTACCTCTAGAATTTTTCATAAAATCCTTTAACCTTCTTGCCTTATCAAGGCGATAATCATTCCAACCAATAGTTAAAGAAGCTTTACCTACACATCCAACTGCCATAGTGTAATTTGACCAAGAACAATTTCCTGGATTACTTGTTCCATTAGGCCAACCATCCCTTCTATCTGAGAAAGTAGATGATGATGAAGTTTCTTGTTTATCATACTGATTAATATGATACCAATTATTCTTATATCGTAAATGAATAGAATAAGCCCTTTGAGAAAAATCACTTAATGCTCTAGTAGAAATACTTTTAGATTCCAAAGTAGTATCTAAAGTTGTAGCAACCATATCCTCAATCGGAGGGATCACATCATCTACATCATTATTACATGATGTGAACGAAAAACTAGCGATGAATACCAGCGTAGCGAAAGCAGCTACTGCTCTCAAACTACTTTTTTTAATAAATTTCATAAAATGAATAAATTTTTAGTTTTTATTTTTTTGCTTTTTTACAAGGTCTGCTTCCTTGAGTGTGATTGAGTGACAGAGTTCAACACCATTACTCCGGAAAATAAATCTAGTATCCTAGATAAATTTTCTTTTTATTTTTATTTACAAGCACTGAATCTAGTGAACTAAAACCCAAATGCAGGAAAATAATTTACGATTTGTTAAAAATTACTCAAACTCTTTGAGCTTTTCACATACCGATCTAAAACTACAGCTCTCGCATCTAGTTTTTTTACTAGTACGAGAAAAATGCGTATGAGGAAGTGGAATAT
>CAYTFB010000017.1:0-10675 GCA_964437055.1 uncultured Candidatus Peribacteria bacterium | reverse complement strand
TCCTCAAAAAAAATCCCCTCAAAGGAGATTATACGCATTTTCATCATAGACTGATGGGACTAGGGTTTTCTAGAGGAGAGGTCAGAGCTTTTATCTGGATCTGGTCAGTAATGATGATGGTCTTGATGCTCCTCCAGTGAGCCAATAGATTCAATAAAATTGTGATCTTTGCAATGATGGCAGCACTCTTTTTTGGGATCAATGGCTATCTTTTCCTCTATAAAAAACTTCCTTGTGGATTAGAGATCAAAAAAGAGAGGTAAATTTTAAAGTCTGATTAATTTTTAAGGTAGATACTCCTCCAAAACTTCTTTGATCAAAAAAAGCTCTACCCCTAAAGGAGTTTCAGTTTCTCTATATCCATTCGTTTCCAAAATAACTTTACAAATAGCATTGATAGGAGCATTTGTTTTAAAAATTCCCTGCTTTCTCATTTCTAAAACTTGAGAAAAAAGAGTTGTTTCTGCACTACATACTATTTTTTGCAAAAGAACTGTATTTTGGGGAGTAGATAAATAAGTATCAATCCCTTTTATCAGGGAAAGATATCTTAGTCCTTCTGCTATTTTTTTATCTCCTTTTTGCTTAAAATCTGCTGCCGTTTTTCCTCCCAAAAGTTCATCATAGTTTACCTTATAAACTGCATCAAATCCAGAAATAATCGCTGTAGTGATTCCTAATTTTTTTCTCAAATATTCAATAAAATCTGAAAAAGTATGAGCTTGAGATTCTTTGAGTAAATTTACAACCCTCGTTGGACCAATATTATAAATCAGAATCATCATTCCTTCTTTCTCTGAGAGAGAAAAATTTAGTTGCATTTTTTTTAAATCACCATCTATTCTTTGGAGCATCTTTTTTCTATAGAGGGCTCCAAGGATAATATTATCCACTGGATCATTTTTATTTAGTTGTAATCAAGATAACTTGTAATCATCAATCACATCTTTCACAGCAATATCCATCAGTTGCATATATCCTTTTGCATTAGCACTACTAAGAGCTTCTGCGTCGAGCATACTCTCTTTGAGAATCATGGGTAAGAGATTTTCAAATTTAAGATCTTCTGATCCCAAAAGAGCCCTCAATTTTTCAGAACGATCTATCTTCACTCTCGCTTTGAGAATATCTCCCTTGATTGGGACGATAGAGTTGAGGTTTAGTTTATAAAGTTGATATTCCCAGGGCTCTAGAATTTCTTTGTTTTCAACTAATTCAAGATTTTCTTTGAGAGAATCTTTTGTTTTTTCCTTATTTTTTTGGCAAGCAGAAAAGCTGAGTAAAGCAACTAATGTTCCAATTGCAAGGTAAGATTTTCTAGAAGAAAGTTTTGGAGAATTTTTAAATTTTTCCATAATTATTGAGATTTAGGAGTTATAGATTTTAAAAATGAATTAATAAAGTTATCTGCTATTTTTTGACGATTTTGGGGATCCCTAAAGTAATATGCTTGATTGACCTGATTTGCATTTCCAAGCTCCAAAAGTAATTTTACATCAGCATTTGATTGAGTCAACACTTGTAATGGTTGGTGTCAAACTGCATGATCTACATCTCCAGCTCTTTTTCCTTGATAAGTATACTCGAATCCATTGTTCAATAGCGATTGTGCAAATTTCTGAGATCTAGCATCTCCCTCTTTATGCTTAATATGTAAAAGCTTTTTATCCACTATAGGATAAGAATCAATATGATTTGATATAAAGAGATCTATCTTTCCTACTCCTGATTTTTGATTTTGAACAACCTGATTTCTTTTTCCTCTATCTATATTAGAAGCCCTAAAAATAGATCCTTCTTTATCAAAATCTTCTCCATACCAAATATCTTGAAAAGATTCCTCTCCATTTTTATCAAAAATTCTACTAGCTGGAGGTAAATCTTTTCTCTCAGAGATTCCTCTCCTATTCATATAGTGTGTAAGTACAACCTTTGCTCCGTGTGCTCTCAAACCTTGTGCCATTCTATAGGAAATATCCATTACAATAGGAGCTTCATAAATCACTACTTTTGTCTTATTTTTAGGATCTCAATATCCAACTATTGTAATAGTACCTGTATCCATAGATCCATGTCCTGGATCCAAGACAATGGTATAGCCGTTCAATTTATCTGAAAGGATTTTCTCAGGTTTGGTAATATCCTCTATACTGAGTGCTGGAGAACTTTTTGTTTCTATTTCTTTGGGAACCAATATTTTATATCCGGTATTTAATTCTTTTATTATTTTTTCTTTCATAAAAACTCCCTTCCTATTTCTAGTTGCAGAATCATTCCACAACCTTCTCACTAAGTAATCTTGCTGTGACTTCTTTTCAAAATCCGTGATACTTGTTAATGTAAGATATTCTACTTCTTCAGTAATTATTTCTTTGTTTTCTTTTTTATTTTTCTTTTTTTGATCCAGTGATCTTTTAGCTTCTTTTCAATCTTCTTTCTGATTTTTTTCATATTCTTTTATCAAAGGAGTCAGTGCACTTTGATCAATAGAAATAATATCTCCGATCTTCAACTGATCTGGATTGGGGATATTTTCCTTATTTTGTCTAGCAACCTCCTCTAGCAAGATCTTACAGAGTTTAGGATCATCTTTTTGCTCCTGAGTCAGTCCCAAACTATCCTTTACAATAGCAGCAATGGTTGTACCTGGACTTACCTGAAAATATTCAGGTTCATTTTTATCTTTTTTCAAAACTAGAAAAAGAGAGCCAGCAGTTATTGCTAGAGCAGGAAATAAATACTTGAGAGAAGAACACTTATTTGATGAAGTTTGAGGGAACTGTTTGATTCTAGAAGACATAATATTAGTCTTATCAGATAAAAATACTAATTATAATTTTGCTATTTTATTTACTAGATCCTTCCTTTCTTCTTCAGTCATTTCAAATCAATATGTTTTTACTATTTGCTCAAATTCCACCAATGTTCCAATCTCTTCAGGCTTCAATCCCTCATCAGCAATACCATCTAGATATCACTCTGTTGCATGAATAAATTGCAGTTTTCAATCCTCTTTTTTAGAGATATGAAAAACATCTTTTTCTCCAAAACTCATTTCTACTATATCTAAATCCTCTATTGTATCTGCAAAAAACTCTTGATCTAAGCTGCTGAGTTCTTTTTTTGTAAGTCTTACAACAAGATCCTGTTCACTTAAATTTTGATAAATTTCCATTTCAATTAGCAGTTTAAAAGTTAAAAATCCTTTATTTAGATTATAAATAAAAATAAAAATAAGTCAAAAAAAATAACTTTAATTTTTAAATCTAAATTTAAAAAAATAAGACCCAAAAACACTTATAGATAGTTTAAAACACTCAAATTGTTAAAAACTTATCAAAAACTTACATCTCTAAACCACAGATGAGACGCAGGATTAATCAAAACACCATAGTTAGATTCATAAAAAAGCTCATTTTTAGTCCAAAAATGTGAAAAAATTGCTAACCAATTGCTATCACAAGACAAAAAAAAAGTCTGATTTTTCTCTTGATTTTTCACACAAATACACTATCTAGTAGTAGATGCAAAAAATCTAACACAATATGTTGTTTTTATCCCTATCTGAGGGGAGCAAGTTATTTATTTTTTTATTACTCCAAAAAGTCATGGCAATCTACAAAATCAGAAAAAGAAATGGGACTATTGTCTCTTTTGAAAAAGAAAAAATTTTTCAAGCACTTGGTGATGCGCGAAATACTGTAGGAGAACCTAAACATCTGGATATTGAAAGTTTAACTAACGAAATAATTCAAAATACCGAATCCCTCATCAAAACTCAGAAAAAAAGTATTCCTGATGTAGAAGATATCCAAGACCAAGTTGAGAAGGTCTTGATCAAATATGGTTATGATGCACTAGCAAAATCCTATATCGTCTATAGAGAAAAGAGAGCTCAAGCTAGGAAAGTAAAAAATGTTGTGATAGAAGTAGATAAGACCATGGATGAATATCTCCATCACCTAGATTGGAGAGTCAATGAAAATGCAAATAGTGGCTACTCTATCGGTGGACTCATTCTCAAGAATTCTGAAAAAATTGTAGCAAATTACTGGCTCTCAAATATCTATCCTGAGAATATTGGGAATGCTCATAGAAACGGAGACTATCATATCCATGATCTGGGGATGTTTGCTCCTTATTGTGCAGGATGGTCACTGAGGCAGCTCTTGGAAGAAGGATTTAATGGAGTACCTGGGAAACTCAACTCTGGACCTCCCAAACATCTCCAGTCTGCAGTCAATCAAATGGTCAACTTTCTTGGAACTTTACAAAATGAATGGGCTGGAGCTCAAGCTTTTAGCTCTTTTGATACCTATCTGGCACCTTTCGTCCACAAATATAGGGCAGAACTAGAGAAAAAACTAGAAAAAACCAATGCCAATTTTGCTACAGAAAAAGAAAAATCTGATTATCTCTATAGAGAAACTTATAAATATACCAAACAACAACTACAAAACTTCATCTTTAACATGAATGTACCCTCTAGATGGGGAACTCAGACCCCTTTTTCTAATATTACTTTGGACTGGAAATGTCCTGAAGACATGAAAGATAAAGCACTCCTCCTCTGAGGGATAGAACAAGGATATTATACCAAAACCTTCTGAGAACTCGAAGAGGAAATGAAACTTATCAATAGAATTCTCATCGAAGTATACACCGAAGGAGATGGAAATGGATCCGTTTTTACCTTTCCCATTCCTACATATAATATCACTGAAGATTTTCAGTGGGAAGATCCTGATGTAGATGCACTCTTCGAGATGACTGCTAAATATGGAATTCCCTATTTCCAAAACTTTGTAGGATCTCAGTTTTTTGTCAAAAAGAATGCAGATGGAAGTATTGAAAAGGTAGAAAATCCTAATGCTTATAAACCTGGCGCTGTGAGATCGATGTGCTGTCGTCTCCAGCTGGATCTTTCAGAGCTAGAAAGAAGATGAGGAGGACTCTTTGGGTCTGCAGAGATGACCGGATCCGTAGGAGTCGTTACCCTCAATATGGCTAGAATTGGTTACAATTTCAAAGAAAATAAAATCTGATTCAAACAGCAAATAAAACATCTCATGGACCTGGCAAAAACTTCCCTTGAGATCAAGAGAAAAGAAGTCACAAAATGGTTGGAATTTGGTCTCTACCCCTATACCAAAAGATACCTGACTGCTGGATTTAGAAATCACTTTTCTACCATTGGACTCAATGGGATGAATGAAGCAATCTGGAATTTTACAGAAGGAAAAGAAGATATCACTACTCCTTGGGGGATTGAGTTTGCAAATGAAATACTAGATTATATGAGAGAAATTCTCAAAGCCTACCAACAAGAAACAGGAAATCTTTATAATTTGGAAGCTACTCCAGCAGAAGGGACGACCTATCGTTTTGCCAAAGAGGATAAAAAACAGCTCCCAGAAATTATGCAATCTGGGACAGAAGATGCCCCTTATTATACCAATTCTTCCCAAATCCCAGTGGGACATACCGATGATGTTTTTGAGGCACTAGAACTGCAAAACGAACTTCAGTGTAAATATACCTGAGGTACGGTACTCCATCTCTATATGGGAGAGAGACTCTCAGATGCACAGTCTTGTAAAAATCTAGTCAAAAAAGTAATTTGAAACTATCAAATGCCCTATATCACTATTTCTCCTGTCTTCTCAATCTGTCCCAAACATGGATATCTGGTAGGAGAGCATGATTTCTGTCCAAAATGTGATGAAGAAATTGGCTATCATGGAGAAAAATTTGATCTAGAAACGAGAAGCAAATATACTGATGATCCTCTTAAACTAGATATACTCAGAAAGGAAACCATCTAAGTAGAAAAAATCTTAAATCAAAAGAATAGCAAGTCAAAAAGATCAAATAAACTAGTAAAAATAAAAAAAATAACTATCCTCTATTTCAATCAGTTTTATTTCTTTATCCCCAAGATACCATGTCAGCAAGCTTTATTAATGCCAAAGGAGAAACGATCCAAAGAACCCCTTGTGATGTTTATACCAGAGTAATGGGTTATCTCAGACCTGCCAGACAATATAATATCGGTAAAAAATCTGAATTTTATTCTAGAAAGTATTTCAAAGAATCTCAAGTTGCAAACTCAGAATTTATGAGAAAATTTGGAGAAAAGGGCACTCTTTGCTAAAAACTCTAGTAGAAAAAGATAATGATAAAAAAACTTCTAAACCCTATTTTAACTTTTAGGTAATGATTATGATATTCGAAAAAAGAATCAATATTAGACCCTATGAGTATCCTGAACTACTGGATTATGCTCATGCAATGAGACATTCCTACTGGATTCATACAGAATATAGCTATACTGGTGATGTACAAGACTACCATACCATGTCACTAACAGAAAAAGAGATTTTTCGCAAAACTATGTTAGCAATTGCTCATGTAGAAGTAGCTGTCAAATCATTTTGGAGCGATCTTCACAAAACTCTCCCCAAACCAGAATTAGCAACCGTAGGAACTGTATTTGGAGAATCAGAGACTAGGCACGAGGAACTTTACTCTCATGTGTTAGAACTACTGGGATTACAAGAGGATTTTATCACTTTATTAGAAGTACCAGCAATCCAAAAGCGTGTAGAAATCCTGGATCAAGCAATGGCCAACAAAGAAAAATCTCACCAAGAATTTGTAAAATCATTGATGTTCTTTTCTCTCTTTACTGAAAATGTATCACTATTCTCTCAGTTTTATATTGCGATGTCCTACAACAAATTCAAAAAGTATATGAAATGAATGTCTAATGGGATAGAAGCATCTAGTAAAGAAGAAGATTTGCATGCCAACTTTGGAGCAGAAGTAATCAATATTATCAGATCTGAATATCCTGATCTTATTTCCGCAGATGAAGAACAGACACTAATTGATCTATCAAAAGTTGCTCTAGAAAATGAGTGGGAAATTTTGGATTGGATCTTTAGTCAAGGAGATATTGAGTATATCAAAAAAGAAGTGGTCAAAAACCATATTGCCTATAGGATGAATAAAGGACTAAAGGCAATTAATATTGACTACAAATTTCCTGTAGATACAGAGTTACTCAAAGAGTCACAATGGTTTGAGGATGAAATCATGGTAAGTAAACATACAGATTTTTTTGATAAAAGATCTACCAACTATACCAAGAGATCAAAAAGTTTTGCCACAGATGATTTGTTTTAATCAAACAAATTCTGATTATTTTATATTCTTATTTGGATAAAAAAAATATGGAAAAATATTATTGGCTAAATGAGAACTCAAGAGAGTTTTTGGATAGTGGCTACTTGATTGGTGGACAGAGTGCAGAAGATAGGATCAGATATATTGCAGAATATGCAGAGAAAATATTAGGAATCAAAGGATTTGCAGATAAATTTGAAGAGTATATGTCTCGTGGATTTTACTCACTCTCTACTCCTGTCTGGGTCAATTATGGACTAGATCGTGGATTACCCATTTCTTGTTTTGGATCCTATATCGAAGATGATATGGCCTCCATCCTCTACAATCATGCAGAGGTTGGTATGATGAGTAAATATGGTGGTGGTACCTCAGCCTATTTTGGAAATCTCAGACCAAGAGGAGCTGAAATCCGTAATAATGGAAAAAGTTCTGGTGCAGTACACTTTATGGAACTCTTTGACAAAATCACTGAAGTCATCAGTCAGTGAGGTACGAGGAGAGGGAATCTGGCAGCATACCTTGATATTGAGCATGGTGATATTGCAGAGTTTCTCAAAATTGGTACAGAATGAAATCCAATCCAAAGACTCACTTATGCGGTATCAGTAGGAGATAAATGGATGCAAGAAATGATCGATGGAGATCTTGAAAAAAGAAAACTCCGAGGAGAAATTTTGAAACAAAGATCTGAGGTAGGCTATCCCTACATTTTCTTTAGAGATACAGTAAATAAGAATAAACCAGAAGTATATAAAGATCTACCCATTGTGCAATCAAATATGTGTGCAGAGATCATGCTTCCCAATAATGCAGATGAATCATTTGTCTGTTGTCTCTCTTCGATCAATATCCTGCATCGAGATGAAATTATCAAAACTGATGCGATCGAAACCATGACCTATTTTTTGGATACAGTAATGGAAGATTTTATCCAAAAACTAGAGGCAGAAACCGATCCCTTGAAAAATTCCTTTATGGAAAGACCACTTCGTTTTGCAAAGAGACATAGAGCAATCGGGATTGGAGTACTCGGATGGCATGCCTATCTCCAAAACAATCTGATTTCTTTTGAATCTGAGCAAGCCAAAATACTTAATAAGGAAATCTTTAAAATCCTCAAAGAAAAAAGCTATAAAGGATCTAAAGAACTAGCAGATATCTTTTGAGAATCAGAAATCACACAAGGAACTGGTAGAAGAAATACAACCCTCATGGCTATCGCTCCTACGACCTCCTCAGCATTTATCATTGGCCAAGTATCACAATCGATTGAACCCTATTGGTCAAACTATTATATCAAAGATACTGCAAAGAAAAAAATCACTATTAAAAATAAATTTCTAGAAAGAGAGCTTGAAAAACTTGGAAAAAATACTCAAGAAGTCCGAGATGAGATCAAACAAGCAGATGGATCTGTCCAAGGATTAGACTTTCTCTCTGATGAGCTCAAGGAAGTATTCAAAACTTTTGGAGAGATCGATCAATATGCTATCATCGATCAGGCTGCTGATAGACAGAAGTATATTGACCAAGCACAATCTTTAAATATCCTGATCCCAGGAACAATGCAAGCCAGAGAGATAAATAAACTACATCTCTATGCATGGGAAAGAGGGATAAAAAGTCTCTATTATCAACATTCTTTCAATGCAGCACAGCAAACCAAAAGGAAAAAAGTCGATTGTGTTGGATGTGAATCCTAATCCATTTTTAAATCTAGAAAGTAGAAAAAATCTGATAAAATAGCATACTCTAATATTTTATCAAGAGAAGGTTACAAGAAGTAGTAAATCTCCTTTCTTTATAAAGGGTAAGAGGGAAGTCTAGTCCTCTAACAATAGTATTTTTAGTCTATAAACCAACAGATAATATGACCATAGAAGAACTAAAAAATGAGATAAGTAATCGTGTAGTGGTGGTAGATTTTATGGCTACTCGATGTGGCCCTTGTCAAATCATGTACCCAGTAGTAAAAGAAATAGCTGATCAATATGATGCTAAATTTATCAAGCTCAATGCTGATGAGCATCCAGAACTTTTTGAACACTATGAGGTATACGGTGTACCCCATATCAAAGTATTTGTTGATGGAGTAGAAAAAGCAGAATCTACCGGACCAAAACAGAGAGCAGAACTAGAAGAAATGCTCCTCTCTTGCGTCTCTACTCTAGATCAACCAGCAACTGAAAAACAAGAAGCATTTGATTATGCAGTATATTTCTAAAGAGCAATTTTAGCAACTCAAAGAAAATCTCTATCTTATCTGGCATACTATCGCATTAAATAATGCTTTATAACAAGAAGATTTGAGATTTTTTTATAACAAAAAACTACCTAACAAAGAGCTAAATAAAAAAAACTTCACAAAAAAAAATATTTCTAATAATAGAATAGAATATTCTCAAAGTTTTCTCAAGTAATGGGAACGATTATTCTTCTAAAATATGGTAGTATACCTTTCTAGATTCTCCTTTGATTTTTCCTTCGACACAAAGCTCTGTTCCAACATTTTCCAGCTGATACTCTCCAATACTAGTCCTCTCCAATGCTACCAAAGCTCCTGCCATAGCTAACTTCTGACCCAGCCAATAAGCGATGCTCCTGATATAGGTACCCGATCCTACCTCTAGAGAAAGAGTAAGGCAAGGAAACTGATACTCTAGTAGTTGATAAGAATAAATTTCCATAGCTTTTTTTATCGCTGGAGCTTCTCCTTTTCTGGCAGCTTTGTAAAGTCTCCTCCCTTTGATTTTTTTTGCACTAAAGGTAGGTAAAAGTAAATCTACTGGAGAAGTAGTTTGTAAATACTGTAATTTTTCTTGAATCTGCTCTAGACTAGGAGATGGGATAAGTTGATTTTCTTTCTGCAAAAAAAATCTTCCTTCCTTTTCTCTCACCTCATATTTGGTTTCTTTCTCCCAAAAATCTGCATCCCAAGTATCGGTCATGAGAGAAAAATCTATTTTTGCTACATAGGTTTTGGGAAGGCCGATATACTGCTGCAAAAGTTTGGTAGACTTTCCTTTTCCCAAGATCATCAGTCCTGTCGCCATTGGATCTAAAGTCCCTGCATGTCAGATCTTTTCTTTTGGGAAAACAAGTCTCATCAGTTTAATCACATCAAAGCTAGTAATTCACTGAGGTTTGTGGCAAAGCAAAAACATTCTTTTTTCTAAATAATAAGAAACTAAAATACTAGCCTATCTATAGGGAAATGTGAGACAGATGCAATTTATTTAACGAACTTGAAAAAACAAGGAGAAAAACTATACTATCAGGCACTAAATAATTAGAAACTAAAAGTAATTTACTCTTACAAAAATCTATGCTTTATTATCTCCAGTTAGCAATTATCCTTTTGATCTCCATTGGAATCCATGAGTTTGCACATGCCTATAGCTCTTTCAAGCTCTGAGATCCTACCCCAAAAATCCAAGGGAGACTGACTCCAAATCCCCTCAAACATGTAGATCCGATTGGATTT
>CAYTFB010000016.1:0-10948 GCA_964437055.1 uncultured Candidatus Peribacteria bacterium | reverse complement strand
AGAGAAGTTGCTGTCCAGCATTATTTGGTAGATAAAGGAAAGGGAAGTATTTGCATCCAAGATTATCTCTCTGGAGAATGTGGTGAATATTTAGAAATAGAAGATCCAGAATATTCAAACTCTTTTGCAGCACTCTGTAGCTATGAGCAACCAAAAAATCAAAATCTGAATATAGAAGTAAACCCTGAAAGTACAATCGATGCCTTGATCCAGACTTTTGAATTAACAAATAATGAAGTAAAAATAGGAAATTTTGATTGGTATTTAGGAGCAAACAATGAGCGAATCCAACTCTCTGGACCTCAAGTTGAGTTTTGGGGGATTGCAAATCCAGGAGCTTTCCATGATCGATTTTGGGCTCAAGGATGGAGTGATGTGCCTGAAAATAGTTATGCTGATATCAGCGAAGGAAGTGCAGGATATTCCAAAAATGGGGTAATCTGCTATCTATATCAGTATTTAGATGAAAATTCTCTTGATCCTACAGCATTAGCTCAGTATCTGGAACAAGGATGGACTGATAGTGAAAGTGTTCTTTACAATCTACATCTTAGCTGTGCTTGGGATTCTTTTCAATAAGAACTGATAAATAATAAAAACAAAAAAATCTGATTTTTATTTTCTTATCCATTCAATGATGAAAAAAACAGGAATCTGGCTTGCAACATTTTTGATTGCACTAACTTTGGGAGCTTGTAGTAGTAAAACAAAAACTCCAACAAATTGATGAATTCAATCAGAGATTGAACAATCCATTTTAGAAAATGGAGATTTTGCAGATTTAGCATTTTTGGGAATGGGAGAAGATCCTTTCTGGACCTTGTGGCTAGAAGAAGGATGGTTGAGTTTTGCAAGTTCGGAGGAGGAATGGTATGGAGTAGTACAGATAGAACAATTGGGAGACAATTTCTTGATGAGTGGAGAAGACGAACAAGGAAATGCTATTTTAGTCAGTATCGATAATGGAACACCTTGTTTGTTGGGAGAAGAAATCTATGATTACAATGTACTTCTTTCTTTAAGTGAAGGAACAAAGTTTTATGGATGTGCAGAACGCAAAGCAATCTATGCTGATGGAGATAGATTTTTCAAACTAGGTAATGCTGGTTATATTGATGAACTGATAAGTCAGTTAGGAGATAATCATTGAATAAACTTTTCTGATGCTCTGAATTATCAAGTAAAAGAGGTCTATCTCTGATATGTGTTTATCTCTATCAATTATGCAGAAGACTCACAACTACTGATCCTGCATCATGAGTGAAATGGGAAATGGAGAACTGTAGGAATGCGAGATGAGCTATCCCCAGAAGACTGTCAAAATTTGGAGGAGCAAGATCCTTACTTACTTGCTAGTCCCAATGCTGATATTTATTTTTATCAATGTTTAGAATAGTTTTTTATTTTTTTATCACCATCACACCATGAAAAAACACATCACCTTAGCACTTCTCTTGGGAGTAAGTTTATTACTCAGTGCCTGTGGAGGGAATCCAGCACTAGAAAATGATTCAGACCCTTATGCAGATATAAAAGTTATTGTCCAAGAACTAGCACCACTCATTGACCAAAGTCCAACAGAAGTTTATCCCAACCAATTTGAGCGAATGATGGAAGGTTTTTTTACTAGCTCCATGACAGGATATGCAGTAGAAAATCAGAATTTTCCTTCTGATCCTTTTGCTAGTGTGGTTCCTTATTTTCAAGATCGAGAAAGCGATGTCTACAATCTTCTCGATGATGTGACAGGATCTATCCTTGGATTTCAAAAAGAAGATATCTCTTGTTTACTAGAATATCAGGCTAATGCGAGCTGGGAAGAGGTCATGGAATCCGAAAACTATCCAGGAGATTTTGATTTCTATGTCAAAATAAGCTGTGGAAGAAGTGTGGGAGATGCAAGTAGCGAGACTGAAGATGAAGTAATTTTTGGCGCTTATTGAATCAAAGGATTTGGAGTTGAACCTTTTTGGGGATTTTCTCTCTATGAACAAACCCTCTCCTTTTCTACTCCAGAATGAGAACGAGAATTTCCAGTAACAGTGTATGCTGTCTGAGGAGATTTTACGATCCAAGGAGAAGAAATCTCTGGAGAACTTTCAGCGACTACTTGTAGAGATCAAAGTAAAGGAGATGAGCATTATTTCACAGCAAATCTTCAAATTGATGGTGTTGACTATGAGTGATGTGCAGATTTTCAAGAATTTTATGCACTAGGAGATGATTTTTTTAAACTAGGAAATATCTGACCGCTCAGTGACTTGGTAGAAAAATTTGCCTATGAGGGTAATTTGACCAATACTGAACTGAATGAAATAAACTATCGTGTAGGAGAAATCAGTCAATCTTATGTGTTGTTAGAAATGAACTATCCTGATCGAGATTCTGTACTTGTAATCAATCATGAGGGAAATGACCTTTGGTCAGTAGTACGAGAAGGACGAGAAATAGATTATGATACTTGCCAAGAAATGATTTATAATCATCCTGATGCTTTGAAATTACGAGTATTTCAAGATTGTCTAGATCCTAATTTAGCAGCAGGATAATTTTATCTAATTTAACTTAGTACCGTAGATGTCACAACCACTAACTTTTGAGATGGGATTTATCCTTTATGATAAGATTGAAGAAAATAATCCTCCTCTCTATAAACCCAGTTTTTGGCAAGATCAGGATGAATTTTATATGGCAAAAATCGGAGAAATAAACACTCATCTGGATGAGATCATCCATTATTATGAAAGTTTGATCGAGCAACTCACAGCAGAAGGAGAAAAAAGAATCAGAGAAGAAATCTGGATTCGTCCAGGAATTTTTTTCCAAGATGAAGTATTATTTGCTTTTCCTCGATACGATAAATTTAGCGATGCCCAGAGATTTTGAGCGAGCTTATTGGAGATTGAGGATCCTTTTGTATTTTTTGATGCAGATCAAGGACGAGTATTTCAAATTGTCCAAGATGCAGAGTATTTCTATTTTATAGAAAGTGCTGATGAGGAATTAGATCTAGAATTGGCTGATTTTCTGGAAAAATTTTCTCAAACAGATCAACACATTATTATCGAACCAGATCCTGAAGATCCAGAATGGGTCCTCCATACCCGAGCAAAAGTCAAAAAATCTGATTTTATCTCTGAGATGGATCAAAAACTTTCTCTGACCCAAGAAATTATTGAACAGCTAACTGAACATTTTGGAGTAGATTATTGGAGTAATTATGGAAACAATCATTAGTGATTTATTTTAACTTTTAAAGTAATTTCAATGAATAGATATAAAAAACTTACCCTTCTCCACTCCAATGATATGCATGGAGATTTTTTTGAAGAGAGTCAAAATGAGGCATTAGTAGGTTGAGTTTCTCTTTTATCTGGATATATCCAAAAATGCAGAAAAACAGAAAAAAACTGTATTTTTACGATCTCTGGAGATATGCTCCAAGGGTCTGTCATCGATACAGAATTTAAAGGCATCTCTACCATGGATATCATGAATATCCTGTCTCCTGATGTAGTGACACTATGAAATCATGAGATTGATTATGGACTTGCTCATCTCCTTTTTCTAGAAAAAATTGCAACTTTCCCAATCATTAATGCCAATTTATATATCAGACCAAGTAGGACAAGACTTTTTAGACCCTACTATACCAAAGAAATCGATGGGATGAAAATCCTCTTTATAGGAATTGTTACCGAAGAGGTATTGTCCAAAGTAGCTACTGAGGATTTGATTTCCACTTTTGTGAGTGTAGAAGAAGCTGCCAGAGAAGTGGAAAAAATATGTAATGCTTATAGATCTGTGGATATTGATTTTACCGTTCTCCTCACTCATATTGGATATGAAAACGACCTCATTCTCGCTAAACTATTGAAACCAGAACTTGGAGTAGATCTGATTTTAGGAGGGCATTCTCATACGCTTTTGGAGCAACCTACCCAAGTCAATGATATTTTGATCGCTCAAGTAGGAGTAGGAACTAATCAAATTGGAAGATTTGATATCATTGTCGATACTGATGAAAATAATATTGCTGATTTTACTCGAGAGGTAATTCCAATAGAAGATAGTCACTGCCCTAGAGATAAAAATATTGAGAAAATTTTATATAATTACAAAGATCAAACAGATCAAAAATACAACAAAATCCTAACTAAAATGCAAAGAGATCTCACTCATCCAAGTAGAATTGTAGAAACAGAAGTAGGTAATCTCTTTGCCGATATTTTAAAAGAACAGCTAGGTCTGGACATCATGCTCCTGGGTACCGGTTCAATGAGAAAAGACAAAATGGAAAGCATTGTCACACTAGCGGAACTCAAAGAAATGTATCCCTATGGGGGAGAAATTTATCTCTTACACATGACAGGAGCAGAACTGACACAGATGATTCAGGATATTTTTAGGATTAGATTTGCAGAAAATGGGGAAGAGTTTTATGCTCGAAGCAAGGGAATCTCTATCAGCTATGAAAATAAAAAAGTTACAAAAATTAGTTTTTATCATCAAGATTTAGATCCAGAAAAAACCTATACCGTAGGAATCCAAAAATTTCATTTTGAAAATGCTTTGGCAAATTTAAATCTTGATCCATCGCAACTCAAAAGTGAAAAAGCTCCTAAAGTGATTTGTAGTAATGACTTTGATCTTTTAGAAGAATATTTTATGAACAACAAAGACATCAATGCAGAAATTGAGGGAAGAATTATTTTTATAGAGTAAATAATTTAAATTTATTTAATAAATAAAAAGAATTTGCAGATTTAAATAAACCTACAAACTCTTTTTCAACAAAATCTTTATAATTATTTATTGAGAATTTTTTTCTGATAGATTTTCTCAATCTTTCTCCAAGCTATTATTTTTCTTGAGTTTAACAACTCCTATAGCTCCTCCAATTCCAATAACTAATAGTCAAATACCTACCAAGGGTCTCACTACAATCCATGCCAATGCGATCGTCAAAAATCCAATAACCAAAGTCAGTACAAAAGCCATCAAAGAAGTTCCCATTCCTAAAATATTTGCAAGGAAAGGAATGATTTTTGCCAGTGTTGTAATAATTTCAAAGATCATAGAGAATCCGATAAACATCAAAATCAATCCTAATATTCTCAATACCCAAGTCATCATTTTATTACTTGCATGAGCATTTGCAAACATCGTATCTTGACTGACTTGCCCTGATTCTAGGAGAGCAATTTTTTTACCATTAGAAGTCGTATAACTATTGAGACTTTCTCCTTTTTGTTGACCTACTACACTAACCATCCCAGCTTTAACCGTTGAAAAAGTAATTCTGAGATCTCCAACTGAGGGATTCTGAGGATCTTTACCGATATAAATCATATTTTTAAGTACATGGAATCTTGGTTGATTTTTAGCATCAGGATCATTTTCTGTTTCAATAATAGCTGCAGATTCTGATACTCAGAGTTCAGGTTCTACTATATTATTTTCTACATTTTCTCCATCAATATCTTCTACTACTGCATCACTAGTTGTGAGATTTTGAATAGTTGCGAGATTGAGATATTTCTCTGGAATCACCACCTCTTGTCCAATCAAAGAAAGTTTCTGATAGTTTGATAATTGAGCTACAAAGCTTTCAGAGAGAGTAAAATCTCCAAGTAAAATCGGGCTTTTTGACCATTTTTCACTCTCATATTCCCAGTAAGCGGGATTAGTATGTCCTACTTCCTGATAAAATCTACTGGAATCAATTTCACGATCAGTCCAAACTTTTTTGTATTCATAGGTAGTTTCTTGAGTCTCAGATCCGCCTCGATTATCTTTAGTTTCTGTAGTAGAGTCTTCTTCTCGCTGATACATTTCTACCATCCTTTCAAGCTTGAGATCTGCTGTCTGGATACCAAATTCACTATCAGATAATATTTCCTCTGGAGAATAAGTAGTTCCATTCATATAAACTAATTGATTATCATACTGAATATCCACAGGAGTATTTGCTATCTCTACTACCAGTTTACTTCCTTCGTTGAGAGCAGCTTTCTCCCTGACAAAATTATTTTCATTCCAAGCCAGGAGAATAATACTTCCAATCAATAACAAGATTCCCGTAAAAATCTTTCTAAAACTATTTCCTACACGTTTTCCATAGGAAGTTTTAGAGGTAATGGTAATTTTTTCTGCCATAATCAAGGGGGTAAAAAAAATAAAAAAGATTTTCTCTTTGAGTATTATCACTTTGTCCTCCAAAAGCAAGCTTTTTTATAAAAAATGATCACTAAGGAGGAAGATATCAATAAATTTTAAATAAAAAAAAGAAGCCCTAAAGCTCCTTTAAAATTTTTAAAATAAATCTGATTAATCTTTTTTTCTAATCATCCATGGATAATGTTTTTTTACCGTTTTCTCTATATCTCTTGGTTTAATATATCCAAACTCTGTAATAATTCCTCTAACAAATTTTGGAGGAATCTGATCAAAAGCCAGATTGATAAATTTGAGCCCTTCTGGTGCATCTTCCCAGACTTCTTTTGATTTTCTTTTTTCAATTTCAATGGTATCATTGATATCTATTTTGAGGAGATTTCAAGCAATATAGAGTGGAATATTTGCATATAAAGCAGAAAGTCCTAAACTATAACTTCCAACTTTATTGATAATACTTCCATCTAATTTAATTGCATCACAGCCGATGATCGCACAATCAATCATTTCTCCAGGAGCTACTCCTTCATTTACCAAATAAGGAACTGAAGAATCTGTCAGCATTGTGGTAGGAATATCTGCTTCTACAAGAGCTTTTGAAGTTTTTCTTCATTGAAAAAGTGGTCTGGTCTCAGTATTATAAATTTTAAATTTAAGTCCTTTAGTTTTATGAAGTTTGATTGTTTTTACTACAGAACTACTATGACAGTGAGTCAAAACATTATCTCCCTCATGAATCAATCCTAATCCATTTAAAATAGCTCTCTCTGCAGTTTCATTGATCATATCTAGATATCTTTGCGCAAGTTTAACAGTTTGTTTGACCTTTTCTGCTACATTAGATTTTGGATGCTGCTCAAGCTCATATTCGATAAAATGCATTCCATTAAAAAGCATTGGTTCCGTAGGTCTAGCATTAATCAGTAGATTTATTGCTTCACTGAGAAAATTATCAAATTCTTTGAGATCTTTAAAATTTTGCTGAGGTAAATCTTGGATTAAAATATCAAAAGCAGCCCTAGCAATATTGGTTGCTCACTGAATTTTGATAGTTTTGATGTCTTTTGCTATTTGTTTAATTATTGAAAGATCACTCATGATTGAAAGTTAAAATAAAAAATAAAATTATTATCTCTCTTATTATATACAAAAAGTTCTAAAAAAGCAAAAATAAGAAAAGATTGTTTTAGTAGACAAAATCATTACATCTAAACTACTTTTAAGTTTTAGAAAAATGAATAAAAATCTCCTGACTTTATTGATTTTTATAGGGATTCTCTGATGAGGAGTAATTTTTTTGTTTTTTTCAATCTCTCAATATCCCAATATCATCACTTTCAACCAATGGATTATTCTTTTTATTTTTTCACTACTATGGATTCTTTTAGGAATTATCTGGAATAACAAAGATCATAATACCAAATATTTAAAAAAAATCATTATCATACTAGAAATCTATCTACTAGGACTAGTATTGATTCAACCTTATATTAATTTTTCTCAAGGAGAATTTGCTACTTTAATTTTATCAGGAGTAGCACTTTTTCAACTTAGTAATAAAAAAAATACAAAAAATCGTATATTGAGTTTCTTGGTTTTTCTAATTATCCTTCAACTTTTGGTAACTAGTTTTTTGATGATCTATAGAAGTTCCCTTCCTAGAGACTCTATTAATTTATTAGATTTTCCTAGCATCAAAATCATCACTAAAGAGAGTCTCAATACCGATAAATGATATTTTGAGATTATTGATCAAGATCTTACTAGCAAAAAAAGATATTATTTTTCAACTCAATGAGAACAAACCATCAATCTTTCAAATGAAGGGAATTATCATTTTATCTTTGCATTACAATATTATTCTGATTTATTTCAGGTTTTTCTACTCCATCCTCAAGGAGAGATTTTACAATTTTTCCCACAAAGTGAAATCAAAATTACTACGACTCCCTCCTCTTTTATTTCCCAAGATCAAAAAGGCAGAGTAGATCACTATCAATTATTTAATACTAGCAACAATCCTACTATCAAGCAGTTCCAAAAAAGTTTTGAATACGATAACACTAAAAATCTCCTCTGAGATCTTCCAAATTATCTCTTTAATAATCCTAAAATAGCCAAAATGAGTAAATATTTTACAAAATATCTTGCTCAAATTTATCCTTTCTTTTATCAAAAAAATTGGAAGTATTTTTTAGAATATGAAGAGTATTTAACCATTGAAGAAAGCAATACTAAAAATAAAATCTCTCCAACAAGCGAAGGAATAAAAAACCATTTTAATTTAGGAAAAAGTTTTATCAATCTCAAGAAATTTAAGGAATATTTTTAGAAAGTTTTTCACAAAAAATTAACAAAAAATAACAATAGAAAAAATTATAAAAGAAATCATTCAACAACTTATTCACTTTTTCACAAAGTTTATTAATCTAATAAAAATAAGTAATAGTAATTAGTATCAAATAAAAACAGATATTTAACAAATTACTAAAAATCATTCATTATTATTACTATAGTTTATTTAAGTATATATCTATATATTATATTAATATAATAAAGCATCTGAGATGTGAAAAACTTTTGCTAAAAAATAAACTAATTTATTAAAAAATTAATTAAAGAGTTTCTTTATTTTAAAATCAGAAAAATTATGTTTTGAGTTTTAAAAATTATTTTAATCTTTTATTTTATTAGTATCAATATTCTGACTTTTTTTATTCGATGAAAAGATAAATCTTTAGCTAGAAGGAAAAAAAGAAGAATTAGTGAAAAAACTTTACTTAGTTATGTTTGGCTAGGAGGATCTTTTGGAGCCTTATTAGGTTCTAGTTTTTTCCGTCATAAAACGATTAAAGGTAGTTTTTTGTGGAAAATGTATTTGATTTGTTTAGTATGGATTATGATTGCATTTTTAGCTCTTTATTATCTTTAAAAAAATGAAAGTTACTTTGATTTGTAATGGAAATGTATTGAATAGTAATAAATCCTCTACAGGATTTTGTAATGATAGACTTTCAGAAAAAGGAGTTTTTCAGTCATTAAAATTAGCTCAGTTACTCAAATGAGAAGAGATTGATTTTATCTTTTGTTCAGATATTGGCTATCGTAGGACCACTACTGATTATATTACCAGGGAGTTAGAAAATCAGAATTTTAAAATCTATGTAGATCCTAGAGTTAGAGAAAAAAATGCAGAAATTTGTTCTCATTTACTTAAAGAATATTTGATGCAAAAAGTAGATCATCCAGATCCAGGAGAAAGGGTTATTCTTAATCGTCTTTTTATCAAATCAGAAGATACCATGGTTACTTCAGAAGGAAGTACAGAAACAGAACAGCAGATAGCTGAGAGAGCCTCTGATTTTATTCTTTATCTACAAAAAACCTATCCTAGTAACAGCCATATTTTGATTGTAGGAAATAAGATGATTAATGCTTATTTGACTAAATTTTTACTCCAAAGTGATCAATCGATCAATGAATTGATGATGGATGAGGGAGCAATTTCTCTTTTTGAAAAAAAAGGAAAAAATTTCATTTTAGAATGATTTAATCTTACTAATCATTTGATAGGAAGTTTATAGTTTTTTTGAGTTTTTTTTCTTTTTTAACCTAACATATTTTCAAAGATGTTGTAAATCTTCTTTTATAAAATCAGTTTGATCAAGATTTGAGAGATTTCAGTTTAAAAGTTCTATTAAAATCTCTTCCTTAGTTTCACATACTTTAGTGATTAAGGGTTTTGGTATTTGAAAATTCTCTTCAGAAAAAGGAATTTCTAATTGTTTATAATTATTCATTATGATTTAAATTTATAAAATTAAATTTTATCAAATCCTTCATCTATTTTTTTATTTACGGTGTCTTTTATATTTTCTTTGCTATCTTCTTTAAATTGTTCGTATTGGTTGATTGCTTCTTTTTTAGCATCTTCTACAACTTGATTAGCTTTATTTTTTCCTTCTTCTAAAAATTGATTTGCACCACTAAGAGCTTTTTGTGCAGTTTCATTACTTTCAATAAATTCACTCCCCTTTTCTCCTAAATAATCTATTCCTTCATTAATACTTTCTTTAATTTTATTTTTATCAGGAGCTTGAATACTACATCCTGCAAAAACTAAGATTCCTAAACTCAAAAAAATACTGATCATTTTTTTCATCTTTAAATCTAGAAAAAGGATAAAGTACTCTATCTATATTTTTTTTCCTCTAGTTTTCAAATTGAAAATCAAAGAAAAAATCATAGAGTTAGAAGTAGTTCAATTTTTTTTATTTTATAGATTTTTTATGCAGATTTCTTTGATTAGTATTTTTCCTCAGATTTTTGAGAGTTTTTTGAATACCTCTTTGATTTATAAGGCTCAAGAAAGAGGAATACTAAAGTTTAATCTGATTGATCTCAGAGATTATGCTACGGATCAGCATCAAACTATTGATGATCAAATTTATGGCGGAGGATCTGGGATGCTCCTCATGGCAGAACCATTGATCACTGCTGTAGAAGACATTATCCAAAAAAATAATCTGGAAAATTCTGATTTTTCTATCCTTTTCCCTGCTCCATCAAAAGAAATATTTACTCAAAAAAATGCACATGGATTGTCCAAAAAAGAGCATCTTATTTTTATCTGTGGGAGATATGAGGGAATTGATTATAGAGTAGAAGAATATTTCTCCCAAAAATATCCTAGCTCTTTCCAAAAGAATTCTCTAGGAAGTTTTATTACTCTCTGAGGAGAAGTGCCTAGTATGGTGATGATTGAGGCGAT
>CAYTFB010000015.1:4072-11005 GCA_964437055.1 uncultured Candidatus Peribacteria bacterium | reverse complement strand
AATGTTGGTAAAGAAAGCAAAAAATCTGAATCTACTACCAAATTTACTGATATTGCTGGAATGGATGAGGTAAAAAATGAACTCATCGAAATTGTAGATTATCTCAAAAAACCAGAAAAATATAAAAAAATTTGAGCTCGTCCTCCAAAGGGAGTATTACTTTATGGAGTGCCAGGATCTGGGAAAACTTTACTGGCTAGAGCAGTAGCAGGGGAGGCAGGAGTGGCATTTTTCTCTGCATCAGGATCAGAATTTATGGAAATGCTTGTGGGAATGGGAGCTGCGAAGGTGAGAAAACTTTTTGAACAGGCAAAAGCTTCTGAGAGAGCAATCATTTTTATCGATGAAATCGATGCAATTGGGAAAAAGAGAGGAAGCGGATATACTGGAGGACACCAAGAACAAGAGCAAACGCTCAATCAAATTTTGACCGAGATGGATGGTTTTGATAAAAATACCAATATCATTGTGATGGCTGCAACCAATAGGCCTGATACCCTAGATCCAGCTTTACTTAGAGCAGGAAGATTTGATAGAAAGGTGTATGTCTCAGCTCCAACGATGGAAGAAAGGATTCTGATTTTTGAATACTATCTCAAATCCAAAAAAACAGATAAAGAAGTAAATCTCGAGTCTCTAGCAAAGAGGACCAGTGGCTTAGTAGGAGCAGATATTGAAAATATTGTCAATGAAGCTGCCCTCCAGGTGGCAAAAGAAGATAGAAACTCTCTGATGGTGGCTGATTTTGAATATGCTTTAGAAAAAGTGATTATGGGACCAGAAAAGAAAGTAAAGTCTATGAAAGAAAAAGAAAAAAAGATCGTAGCTTATCATGAACTTGGACATGCCGTGACTGGGCATTTACTAGAAAATGCAGATCCGATAGAAAAAATTTCCATTGTTCGTAGAGGGCATGCTTTGGGCGTGACTTGGACTACTCCAGAAGAGGATCAAAATCTCTATTCTAAGGCAAAATTTCTCGATGAAGTAGTAGTTTTACTCGGTGGTAGAGCAGCAGAGGAGCTTTTCTTTGGAAAAGATGAGATCACTACTGGAGCATCCAACGACTTTGAGCGTGCAACCAAAATTATTAGAGATATGATCCTCAAATATGGAATGGATGAAGATTTTGGACCGATCAATTATGGCAAGGATGCTAGTAATGAGTCTTCTTTTATCAATCCTTACAGTGAAAATTTGGCAGAAAAGGTCGATGAAAAAATCAAAAACTATCTCAAAGATCTTTATAAAAAATCAAAAAAAATCCTCAAAAATAATGCAGATTTAATCCATCAAATGGCAGAGGTTTTACTAGAAAAAGAATATCTCTCTAGTGAAGAATTTAGCATGATGATGGATTCCTCAAAATAGTTTATTTTTTTCTCTATTATAATGATTAAAATAGCAGTTTTAGATCGATTTGTAAATAAATATTTCCAACTTGAACTAGCTCAAGAGGAGTTTGAAAAACTCAAACATGGAGACAAAATTGTCTACTTTGTCCAGGATAAATCTGGAGAAAAAGAGTCAATCGGAACCTATGTAGCTTACTACACTCCTAGTACAGAAATCACAGTTAGATATCTAAAAAAAATGGAGAACTGAGAATTGGAAGAGTTCAACAAGCAGCATCAATTTGCTTTAAAATTATTTATCGTCTTCAAAGAACAATTTCAAGCAGAATTCCCAACTTCAATCCCAGTGACTGCTAGATATAATCATCTCACAGATCAGATTTATTTTTACTTTTATTCAGAGGAGAGGTATGTCTTTAGTGATTTTGTAAAAAGACTCAGAGAGCAGTTAAGAAAAAATATTTTTATTTATCAGGTTGGTGCTAGAGATAGGGTGAGATTAGATCCTAGAACTGATGGGATGATGTGTGGTACTACGCAAATTCCTATGTATTGTAAAACTTATCAACCTTTACCGAGTATTGATATTGAGGATATTTTGATTCAACATTTAGAATGAAGAGACATTGAAAGACTTAAAGGGAGGTGTGGTAAATTGAGATGTGATCTCATTTATGAAATAGAAGTTTATAAATCTGAGAGTAAAAAATATCCCCCTAAAGGAAGTAAGGTAACAACAAAAGATGGAAAAATTACTGGTATTGCGACCTCTTTCAATATCATCAACCAAAACGTTACCATCAAAACAGAAGACACGATCTTTAGATTACCGCTTTCTGAGATCAAGTTTTAATCAGAAATAGGATTTTATTTATTTACAACAAGGATGAAGTATCGATTATCCTTAGCATGGATTATTATTGGAGGTATCTTAATTATTGTCCCTTTAGTTTGGGGATTGATTGCTTTGAGTAAAAAATCTTCGGGATTTTTGGATAAAAAATATAAGCTCTTTAAAGAAAATAGGGATATAAAAAAAATGAAAAAAGAGCTCCAAGAAAAAAAGGAAGAATTTATCAATCCTGAAAAAGCAAAAAATGCTCAGATTAAAACTACTGAATGAGAAGACATTTGATGCTCTCCATCAGAAGAACTCAATACAGAAGAGATTAAACTGCAACTCAAAGACGAAGCAGAACTACAGGAGATCAAAACCAATTATCTCAATGAGATCAAAAAAACTGCAAATACAGCTCCAGAAACTTTTAGCCTAGAAAATTGAGAAACAAAAGATTCTCCAACTTTAGATGAAACACCAGTTCTTACAGAAGAGCAACTCAAACAACTCAATGGAATTATTTTGGAGGCAGAGCTTTTAAAATCTGAAGGAAAATTTGAAGCTTGTGAGAGAAAGCTTATTGAAGGATTGACTATTGATGCTGAAAATTTGGAAATCAGTAGACAACTTTCAGATCTTTATTTTACTTTGTGAAATCATAAAAAAGCACTTTCTCTGCTCAAAAAAGTGACAGAAAAAGATCCAGAGGATCATCAGTCAATCTGGCAGATTGGAGAAATCTATTTTTTGACAGGAGATAATGAAACTGCAGAATATCTTGTAGATAAAGCGATAAATCTCAAAAATGATAATCCTAAATATTATTTAACTATGGTGGAAATTTTTTACAACACCGAGAGATTAGAGGATGCACTTTCTTATATGGAAAAAGTTATCAAACTCAGACCAACCAATACCACTTATTTACTTACTATTGCTGGTCTTTACGAAGAATTTAGAAATGTTGAAAATGCAAAAAAATACTATTTTCAGGTCCTAGAATATGAACAAAATAATCAAAAAGCAAAAAATAAAATAAAAGAACTTACTGCAGAATAATCATTGATTTGATGCTCTGATTTTACCTTGTTTGTTTGCTTTTGTATGTTGGCAGATTACTATGAACTATTAAAAGATTATCTGTGATTCAAAACTATTGCTGGATCTAAAGAATTATCTTCTGAATCAGAAAGACTTTTTGTTTGGCTAGAGAAACTTTTGAAAAAAAATCAGATTCCTTTTTTTTATGAAAAATTGGAGGGATTGGGTATCTGAGTTATTGATTTTTTTCAAGATCCACAGTTACCAACAGTATTGATTTACAGCTATTATGATTTAAATCCTTTAGGATTAGATCAAAAGTGGAAAGAAGATCCTTTTCAGCTTTTTTTGGCAAAAAATAGTTTAATTGCAAAAGGAGTGGCTGAGGAAAAATGATTATTTGTTCTCTTATTCAAAGAACTCCTCAGTGCTTGGCAAGAAAAAAAACTTAATTATAATGTCAAAATACTCCTCTCAGGAAATCACTACTGAAGCATCAATACCTCAATTGTAGAAAAATGGCTGACTAAAAATAAAGAAAAGTTGACTCATGATTTTATCTTCTATCTCTGAGAAGAAAACCCAAGTAGTGATCTTTTTATGAGTATTGGACAAAAGGGTTTGCTTAAACTTTCTCTTGAAATTACCCCTCAAAATCTAGATAATCCAGATTGGATCTATCAAAGTATTCAAACTATTGGGAGAATTTATGATGCAAATGGGAGAGTGAGTTTGCCACATTTTTACTTTGATGTTGCTAAAATTCCTTTTTCCCTCCAAGGACAAAATCTCAAATTATATAAAAAAAGTCTGGGTAATCATCCCTTGCAGATTAAAAATAATGCTTTAGATCCTATTTCTCAAGAGCAATTTTATCCAGGGATTTTGATCAAAGATTTTCAAAAAATAGGTAATTCTTTGCAAGTACAAATAGAAGTTTCACTTTCCGGTAATCAAAAATATCAAAAAATCGTACAAACTTTTAATGAATGGTTGGCTCGTATGCTTTGAAGCAAAGGAATTGATTATCACATCAATATTTTAGATGCACATGACCCTCTTCATTTTTCTCAAAATAGTCCTTATTTCCTAAGGATGAAAACAGCTTTAGAATCATTACTTAACGGAAAACTCTATCTAAAATATGAACTAGTAGGAGTAGCACTTTTGCAAAAATTAACAACGATGGATCATCAATGTCTGAGTTTTTCTGTAATTAATAAAAATAATCTCCTCAAAAAGGCCAACGAAAATCTCACTCAAGAGCAAATTTCTTTTGCTCAAGAAGTTTTCAAAAAATTCTTTGTCCAAGAATAATTCTGCTCTATTTTTTATTTTCTAATCTACTTTAATTATGGAAAAACAAAAACTTACTTTATTGGTCTTGGCTGCAGGGATGGGTTCTCGTTATGGGTGACTCAAACAGCTAGACAGATTTTGACAATATTGACACACTTTGCTGGAGTATTCTATTTATGATGCAATTGGTGCAGGATTTGATGAAGTGGTTTTTGTAATTAGAGAGGATTTTGAAACTGAATTTAAAGAACAAATTGGAGAAAAGATTGAGAAAATGATTCCAGTACAATATGCCTTTCAGAGTTTTGATGTTTTACCAACAGGATATCTTTGTCCAGCTACGAGAGAAAAACCTTGGGGAACTGGGCATGCAGTATTATGTGCTTTACCTTTGATAGAAAATCCTTTTGTAGTGATCAATGCAGATGACTTTTATGGAAGAGCGAGTTATCAGGTAATGAGTGATTTTTATAAATCTGATCGTGCAGCAGGTAGACATAGCATCATGGGATATACTATTTCTGAGGTGCTGTCTGATTTCTGAACTGTTTCTAGAGGAATTTGCCAAACAGATTCCCATCAAAATCTTTTGAAAATTGTAGAGACAAAAAATATTATGAGAAAAGAAGATGCTCTGATCCATTTTACAAATGAAGATGGTACGAGTGGTATTTTGGATGATAATGTGCTTTGTTCGATGAATATGATGGGATTTGATAGTAGTGTAAAGGATTTCTATAAAAAATATTTTCAAAATTTCTTGGATGAAAATTTAGATCATCCAACAAGAGAATTTTATATGCCTCTAGTAGTGCAGAGATTGATTGACGAAGAAGGGGCAGAAATCCCAGTTTTATCGGGAGCAGGTAAATGGTTTGGAGTCACTTACCAAGAAGATAAAGCAGCCACAAATCATAATATTGATACTTTGATCGCACAAGGAGAGTATCCAGAGAATCTCCGGGCTTAGTTGTGTGAAAAAAATGTTAAAATGTTAAAAGAAATCTAGCTTTTGGATTGGATTTTATCTTGATTATTTGGTGATTTTTCTTATACCAAAGATGTTTAATTTTTTCTTTTACTCATGAATACTACGATCAATTTACCTCCTCACAATACCGAAGCAGAAAAGTGAGTGATTGCTGGAGTTTTGATGGATAATGAAACAATGCGAATCTATGATGGAGATAGTATTATCTACCAAGATTTTTATCAAAAAGAATATAGTTTGATCTATCAAGCGATCCAAGAACTTTGGATTCAGAGAAAGACGATAGATGTAGTGACACTTTCTGATCAGCTTTCCAAAAATGGGCATCTAGATGGTATTGGAGGGATTGATTTTCTCTATGAATTGTCAGCTTTCTTACTTTCTACGCATCCTTGTGCAGAATATAGTAAAATTGTTAAAGAAAAATCACTCTTGAGACAGGTACTCAAAGTCTGTCAGGGAATCTCAGGGGATGTGTATGAACAAAAAGATACTATAGAAATTTTTGATGCAATAGAAAAAAGAATCTTTGATCTCACTCAAAATGAGTTTGGCGATACCATTATGTCTATTGGAGAGTTACTCAAAGGGAGAATAGAAGAGTATATGGATATTGTGGATAATCCTGAGAAATTTAATGAGAGAAAAGTACTATCTGGCTATAGAGGGATCGATGAGATGTTAACAGGATTCAAACCAGGAGAATTGATTATTGTTGCAGCCAGACCAAGTATGGGTAAAACTTCTTTTGCGCTCAATCTACTCACAGATATGACTCTCAAACAAAAAAAATCTGCAGTGATGATCTCACTAGAAATGAGTTCAGAATCTATCGTTGATAGGATTATGTCTGAGGTTGCTAGAGTGCCGATGTATAAAATCACTAAAGGTGATTTGTCTAATGAAGATTTTGCTCGTATGGGAGAGGCAATGGAAGTCCTTGGAGATTCAAAGATTTATCTTGATGATAAAGGAGCATTGACAATCCCAGAACTTAAGTCTAAACTCAGAAAACTAAAAATAGAAAAGGGAGGCATTGATATTGTAATTATTGATTATTTGCAATTGATGCATGGAACAAACTTTTTGGGAAATAGAGTCCAAGAAATTTCTGAGATTTCTAGAGGTCTCAAAGAATTGGCAAGAGAACTAGAAGTTCCAATCATCGCACTTTCGCAACTTTCTCGTGCAGTAGAGCAGAGAGTGGACAAAAAACCTCAGCTTTCAGACTTGAGAGAGTCAGGAGCTATTGAACAAGATGCCGATGCGGTATTGATGCTGCATAGAGAGGACTATTATGATCCTGATACGGATAAGAAAGGAGCTACAGATATTTGTATCAGAAAAAATAGAAACGGAGCAGTAGGGGAGGTCGAACTCCATTTTGAGAAAGAAATTATGAAGTTTAC
>CAYTFB010000015.1:0-3972 GCA_964437055.1 uncultured Candidatus Peribacteria bacterium | reverse complement strand
GCTTGTTTTTTTTTGCTATCTCAGTATTTTGATATCGTGATAAACAAAAAACAAAAAAAAGTGCTATCTCGCTATTTCAAGAATAGTTGATTTGCATCAGAAGTACGAGTATTCTACCAAGGAGAAAAGCTTCTACATTGCTCTTGGAACCGTTTTTTTAAGTTTAGGGCATGAGATTTTATACTACTATTTGTAGCGATAAATAGTATTATAAAGCCTTATGTATTCTAAAGGCTTGCTGCGGTTCTAAGGGAAACAACATCACCTTAGACCGACAGTATCTGTCCGGTCTTTTTTTTAATAAAAAATTTGCTATTTATCTTTAAAACCTTACACTAGAGATATCCTATTTCTTATTTTAGTTGATTTAGCTCTTGTCCTATGACTACTGATCTGGTACAAAAAGATATCAAAAAAAGTTTAGAAAATCCGATTTTGGAGGTAGTGCAGACGGAGAGTATTTCTGAAGTGATGAGTGATAGTAAATCAAAACAAAAGATTCCTGTCAATCAGATTTCTCCAGAATTAGAATTGTATGAAAAAAAACTCATCAATAGCAAAAAACCTGATAGCAACAAATAATTTATGTTTATTGCAAATAATTCAGATTTTTTTAAAAATAGTGGTAAATTTATTTGAAATCTGAGATTGTTTCGAGTTTAGCATTATGAAGCTGGGATAATTTTTCAGCTACTTCTTGGACTTTGTATCTGGGATCTTGTTGGCTACTATAGTATCGTTTGTGGGGCTCGATCAGGATAATATGGTGAAGATTGTTGAAATCTTGGAAAATCTCAGATCCTGTGGTGATCAAGGTTCCAGTCGTATTGAGTTTGTAATCTCGCCAAATCCTATCTTTTTGATTTTGAGTTCTGAGAGAATAAAAAACATCTCCTGAAGTCAATGCACTTTTTCAAAGCATATTTTTGATGCTCCAGAGATCAGGAAAGATGATCAGATTTTGACTATTGGGATCTAGAGGATAATCTTTTTCAAAAAGCTGAATACTAGATAACCCAGATTTTTCTGCAATTTTATTGTTCCTTTTGAGGAGGGATGGAATATCTGAGTTGATAAAAAGTGGGATTACTTTCCTATAATTACTATACCAAAACTCCACCATCCAATGCAATAGTGCTAAATATTTTTCAGAAAAAAACTCAGGATAAACTTTTTCCATGAGCCCTTGGAGAGGGTAGGGTTGATAACTTTCAGCAAATGCAATTTCTGATCCGAGGCAGAGATAAAAATACTCTTTTTGCTGGATTAAATCTCCAGCTTTAAATGAGCTATGATCTCCTTGATAGAAAAAAACTCTATCACTGCCAGCAAAAGTATTGAAACTATAAAGATACATCAGAGTGGAAGAATAAAAGATGATTCCCTTTAGTGTAGTTAGTGAGGGGATAAAATCAAGGATTTTTGATCAGATTTTTGATTCTTTTTTGATTGCTTTGGGGAGGAAAATCTCTATAGTTGATTCTTGATATCGTGTAATTTTTTTATATATAATACAATCTACTGGATGAATTGGCTATTAACCCTGATCGGAGGAGATTACAATCAAAAACAGATTGATGCGACCAATCCTTTGATCAAACAAATCAACTATCTTTATGCAGAATATGATGCATTGACTGACGAGGAAATTCAAAACAAAACTCCTGAATTTAGAGAAAGGCTCGCAAAGGGAGAGACTTTAGATGATCTCTTGCCAGAAGCCTTTGCTATCGCAAAACAAGCTTGTAAAAGACTGGTAGGGACTACTTTCAAAGTCAAAGGAAATGAGATGACTTGGAATATGATCCCTTATGATGTACAATTGATCGGAGGAATTATCTTACATCAAGGGAAAATTGCTGAAATGAAAACAGGAGAGGGGAAAACCTTGGTAGCAGTAGCTCCTGTCTATCTCAATGCTCTTGCTGGTAAAGGAGTACATGTGGTAACGGTAAATGATTATCTAGCATCTCGTGACTCTCAGTGGATGGGATATGTGTATCAGCGACTAGGACTTTCTGTGGGTTCTGTGGTAAAATCTACCAACCTTTCTACTAGGAGAGAAGAATATGAAAAGGATGTAACCTATGTAGAAAATTCAGAATTAGGATTTGACTATTTGAGAGACAACTTAGTAAAAAGTATCCAAGAAAGAAATCTGACTTGGAGGCCACTCAATTTTGCTATTGTGGATGAGATTGATAGTATTTTGGTGGATGAAGCAAGGACTCCTTTGATCATTTCTCAACCTAAACAAGAAGCAACAGAAAAATATAGCTATTATGCACAAGTGGTAAATTTATTGACTCCTTGTTCTACCAAAAAAAAAGTTTCCAAAGGATTTATTCAAGAAATCCTCAGTGATGAAAAATCTGGTCCTCAAGAAGAAGACGGAGACTACTATATCGACGAAAAAACCAAAACAGCTCAGCTTTCTGGGAGAGGTATTGCGAGACTAGAAGAGATTTTGAAAGTAGAAAATATTTATCAAGATATGGGATACCAAGAAATCCATCATATTGAGAATGCTTTGAAAGCAAAGGCAGTGTATATCAAAGATAAAGACTATATCATTACCAATGGAGAAGTTTTGATCGTAGATGAACATACTGGGAGGACGATGCCAGGAAGGAGATTTTCTGAAGGACTGCATCAAGCGATTGAAGCCAAAGAACAAGTGATGATCCAGAGAGAATCTCAGACGATGGCAAGCATTACCTATCAAAATTTTTTCAAACAATATGCTAAATTAGCCGGAATGACGGGAACTGCTTCTACTGAGGCAGAGGAATTTATGAAAATTTATGAACTAGAGGTAGTGACGATTCCTACCAATAAACCAATTATCAGAGTAGATCTCAATGATAAGATCTATTTTAATCAAAAAACCAAACGAAATTTTGTCAAAGACTATATCAAATTTTATCATGAAATCGGGCAACCTATTCTGATCGGTACGGCAGATATTGCTACTTCTGAGTATGTTTCTAGGGTCCTGGAAAAGGATGCAATCGTGCATTATGTCTTGAATGCAAAGTTTCATGAACAGGAGGCAAATATCGTATCTAGTGCAGGAAAATATAGATCTGTAGTTGTTGCAACCAATATGGCAGGTAGAGGAACGGACATCAAGCTAGAAGAGTGACTCAATGAAAAATTAGCCAAAAATTATGCACTTTGGGCAGAAAAGAGTCTTAAAAATCAGACTTCTTTGTTTTTGAAAATCTACTCAGAAAGAGAGTATGAATTGACCATGGACGGACTCAAGGAAGTTTTTGGATTTTCTAATGAAGAAATCAGAGCAATTGCAGACAAGGGACATACTGCATTAGAGACCATTTTCTCGGTAAAATTTAGTCAAAAAAGAAAAGACAATACTGAACCATACGCAATCCTTTCTCTCAAAAAAGAGGGGAGTACTCAGATGCTAGATAAAGATCTCTTTTATGGACTCTTTATCCTCGGTACCGAAAAACATGAATCTAGGAGAATCGATAATCAGCTCAGAGGTAGAGCTGGTAGACAAGGAGATCCTGGAATTTCAGTATTTTTTGTGGCTCTCGATGATACCCTGATGAGAAAAATGGGAGGAGAAAAGATGCAATCTCTGGCAGGAATGTTATTGGGAAGTTCAGGACTTTCAGAACTCGAACTCACTCAAAAACAATTTACCAAATCGATCATTAGGGCACAAAAAGAGATCGAAGGATGGTACTTTGGGATCAGAAAGCATCTCTTTGACTATGATAGTGTGACCGATAAACAAAGGAAAAAGGTTTATAAAATCAGAGATCAGATTTTGGAAAGTGAAACTGATGAACAAGAAAAAGCATCTTATCTCACTACGATGAAAGCAGAATTTTTAGAGGGAGCAAAATCGATCATTGCTTCTCAGGTTTTGAATGCTGAAAATACTGGGCAACCACAAACTGATTTGTTATTGGTTCTCAATAAAGAATATGGATTATCCAT
>CAYTFB010000014.1:0-12130 GCA_964437055.1 uncultured Candidatus Peribacteria bacterium | reverse complement strand
AAAAACTGATCAAGATCTAGGATCAGTTTTTTATATTTCATAAAAGATAAATTTTATTCCTTAAGAGGATTTAATCTCTATATTTTTCTTTAATCCCCCATGATTGAGAAAGACTAATACATCAATATTCTCAGGATCCCACTCTCTAGAAAATTTTTCTAAATACTGAGAGTGATGAAAAGGTACAATATATTTGTTGTGATACTTGCTATACTCTTTGTTGAATACCTCCATAAAGTAGGAATTTTTGACGATAGAGGAGACGATAAAGACATCTTTATTGGTCATCTGCAGATCTGCCAATCGCTTGCAAAGATAGCTGACATAAAAGTTGATATTTTGTAAGACCAGATTTTTTGCAAAAGGATTGTCTTCTATTTGTTCCTCTGGAGTATATCGATATTTTACGATATCACTATCCTTGTACATCTGCATCAGCACGCTAATCCCAAAGTTGATATTTTCTATCTTTTTATAAAACCCTTGCTCCACCTCGATCACCTTGCAGTAGGTATCTTTGATATAGAGGAGGAGAAAAGATTCTCTCTCTAGTCTACGCTTGAGAAAACTAATGGTTTTGAAACTTTCTGGCCAAATATGGATATTTTTCTGATTTTCGATATTTCCATAACTTTTATTGAAACTGAGATAACTATTTCTATTCAGATAAACAAAATTCAGTTTAAAGAAAAGTAAACCTGACTCTCCTAGCAAGTATTTTTTGGGCTTCTCGTCCACATAGATATCATCGATATGAGTAAAGAGCAATTCCTCTTTGGTCTGAGATTTTAGATAACTCAGTCTCTCATCAATGATTGCATTGAGATCATCTATGGTCAGTGCTTGCTCTTGATCTTTGAAAATATCAAATCTAAAAAAATGAAACCTCGTATCATCCAGGAGAAAATAATGCTGATAGTTTGGATACTTACGACTCTCTGCAATGATGGAATCCAGATCATTATAGCTGGTGAAATGCTGCAATCCTAATTCTTTTTGGTACCTCAAAACATAAAATTTGGGGTATTTAGGATCATAGATTTCATGCCAGATATAAAACATTCTTTGTCAGATAAGAGTAAATTAGTAGGACTCAAGCGCTTTAATTCTATTTTCTACACTGGGATGCGTTTGAAATAATTCAGAAACTTTGGAAAGAGGATTTGCAATAAACATTGCTGCCATTGCTTTATTTTTGATTGGTAATTCAGGATTTTTTGAAATTTTTTCCAAAGCTGAGATCATTGCCTGATTGTCTTTGGTCAGGAGGACACTCCCTGCATCAGCGAGGTATTCTCTTTTTCTAGAAATCGCAAGTCTGATCAGAGGATAAAAAAGATAGCCGAGAAGTAATAGTGCCAGACCAATTAGAGGCAAAACATTTTTCCCTTTAGAATCTCCACTTCCTCTAGCGGTCCTTACTAGGATTTCTCAGAGTAAAGTAATCCCTCCGATATACAAAACCATAATCAACATCAAGAGAGAGTCTTTATTGATAATATGAGTCAACTCATGTGCAGCTACTGCCTCAATTTCTGCTTTATTTAAGGTATTTAATAATCCTTTGGTAAACACCACCCAAGCATCTTTGGTTCTCCATCATAAAGCAAAAGCATTCATTCCCCGTTCATCAATAATTCCAATCTTTGGGATAGGGAGACCTCTAGAAATACACATATTTTCTACGAGATTATAGAGTTCTGGCTCTTCTTTTCTCGTAACAGCTCTAGCTCCAGCAAAAGAAAACATCAACTGTCTCTGAAAGAAAAAAGAAATCAGTATTCGAATAATCAATAAAGGACCAACAATGAGAAAAAGTTCTCGGGTAGCTTGGAGAGAGTTATTTAATTTTTCTGTGGGAGAAAGCTGAGAAGTCACAATGTTATTTCACTCTTGAGTCGTTACAACACCTGAATTTCATCGATAAAACATTCCAAAAATGAGTACTCCCAACAACAAAGGAAACAAAATCAGTAAAAGTCAGCTTTTCAATTTATTGCTTCCAATTGAGCTATGCAATCCCATTGCCATTTTTGTATTCAAAATCAAATAAAAGACTGATTATCTTTCCACTAGGGAAGATAATAGTCAAATTTAAAATTGAACTTTGGGAGTGACTTTTTCGCTTTCATCAGTAATTTCAAAAGAATCAAATTTTCCAAATTTAAACATACTAGCAATCACATTTCCAGGGAAAGTTTCAATTTTGGTATTGTATTCTCTAGTTGTAGAGTTGAAATATCTTCTCGCAGCAGCAATTTTATTTTCAATATCAGATAATTCTGTCTGAAGCTGGAGAAAATTGGTATTTGCCTTGAGCTCTGGATAACTTTCAGACACAGCAAAGAGGGTCTTGAGTGCTCCAGTCAATGCTTGATCTGCTCCCATTTTATCTTCGATACTTTGAGACTGCATAAAACTCGTCCTAGCAGCTGTCACTTTTTCTAAGGTTTCTTTTTCATGGCTAGCATATCCCTTTACAGTATTTACTAAATTTTCTACCAGATCAAACCTCATCTTCATCTGCACTTCAATATCAGCGGCAGCATTTTCTCTAAAATTTTTGAGTGACACAATTTTGTTATAAAGAGTAACCAAGGTTATAAGTACAATAGCTATAATAGCTAAAAGAATCAATCATCCTCCCATAGTAATAATTTTAATATATAAAAAAGATATATTCAGTATAAAAATACCAGCTAGATAGTCAAGAAAATTGCTATTTATTTTTTCCTAGATATTCTTTGACTACTTCTCCCATTGCTTCTACCAAAATTTCAAAACTTTCTTGGTCTTCTGCCAAATCTTTTTCTAAAGTTATTTTTTCTCTGTCTAAATATTCTTGTTTGAGTAAGGTAATTTTAGAAATCCATTTTTTAGGCAGATAAACTTCATCAAAAGAAATATTTAAGTCATGTTCTAGATTTAATAACAGATCTCCTTTGAGAAAAAGTTTATCCCAAATACCCTTTTGCGACCAAGAAATCGAAGAAAGTTTACTCCAAAAAAACACTTCTGTCTTGTATTCCAATAATCCTTCCCAGAGAAAAAGAGTCAGAGAATTTTCTCCCAAAATCAAACAATCCAAATAAGTATTAAGAAAATCTACCACCCATTTAAATAATAATACTAAACCTAAAAGAGAAAAAATCCATTTCCAATAATCTGCTGGATTAGTTTTATTGAGTAATGCATAAAAAATATACAAGAAAAAAAGAAGTACAATCGTAATTGTAGCTCCTTTTAGATAAGTCCAAGAACTATGTCAGATAATATATTTTATATCTTTTTCTGGATGATAATTGAGATATTTCTGGACAAAATATTTTCTCAACATCACTGGCAAGATAAATAAAAACTATGCAGATTTTTTTTGAGCTGCTTCAATTTTTTTCTGTCTTTCAAGATATTTTTCCATCATTCCTTTAATAGGTTTAGTAATCACTCTATCTTTATTGAATGTAGGATGACATTGGTGACAAGTTTCAACCTTGATGGGACCAGCTACGGTAGCATTTACGGTAAAACTAGCTCCACAGATACAGTTTACCTCTACATCCTGATAATAATTCCCATGGATATTCTTTTTCATCACTTGAACTGTTTAATAAATAAATTTTTTAAAGCTAAAGGAGTATAATTATTTTCTCAGCATTATCAAGAGCTTTGGGAAAATTTAAATTTCTCATAAATGTATTGAACGATATTGAGTAATAAGATTTGGAAGCAAAGTAACTTCATCATCATCAGCTCTTTTATTTCGATGCTGTTTGGAACAATTACTACAAAAAAAAAGAATTCTGAAGCCACCATTTCTTTGTTCATAAGCTACCGGATACATCTTTCAACCACAGCTACTAGCTCTATCTCCTGGAGTCTTTCCATCCACATGTAAAGAGATAAAACAATAGGGACAATGATTTCTGCAAGTTTTGTCAGCTTTGCTGATCATTTTTCAGCAAGCAATACACTCAAAATCTTCATTAATTTTTTTCATGCTATCTTTGAGTATAAAAAAACTTCCTTGAATGTTTTGTTTTGGGGTAGCTGGGGATCGAACCCAGGACCACCAGCTTAAAAGGCTGTTGCTCTACCTACTGAGCTACTACCCCTCAAAAAAAACATATCTTTAGGAAGTTCTTTTATTATAAGAATTTGCTCTATTAAATCAATCCTTTAAATTTCTTATAAAGCCTAGAATTGATTTTTACTTTAATTCTAGAACCATCCTCCAAAGTAATCCACCTTTCTATCAAATTTACCTTAAAAGTTCTTTTATGAGCTCTCATAGAGTGAGATCTGGTATTTCATGACTGAGTTTTTCTACCCGTATAATAACAAATTCTTGCCATCTTTTACAACAATTAAAAATGATAAAATATTCCTTTCAATTATGCTTCAGTACTTTCCTCTGAAGACTCTTCTACAAGTTCATCAGATTCTTCTAGTTCTCCAGAGAGTTTAGCAACAGTAACTACTGGTATTTCTAAGTCATCTAGAATTTCTACTTTATTTGATACTTTTAAATCCTTTACAAAAAGTACCTCATTTGCTTCTTTGATCTGTGAAATATCCAATTCAATTTGTTGTGGTAAATCTTGAGGGAAAGCTTCTACTTCAACTGTATCTTTTACCAATTGGATTGCTCCATCTCAGGTTTTTTCTACTACAGATTCTCCTATCAAAACAATAGTTACATCTGCAGATACTTTTTCTGTCTTACTCACTGCAATAAAATCAACTGAAAGTACCTCATCAGTGAGAGTATCTATCTCCATACTATGAAGTAACACCATCTGTTTGAGATCTCCCTCTAAGTTGATAGGAGTTGAGTAACCAGCCTTTCTATAGAGTCTGATAAAATCATTTTTATCACAGCTAATCACCGCAGGAGTTTTCATAGTTTTTCCATAAACAACCGCTGGTAGGAGTCCTTCTTTTCTCAAAAATTTTGCTACCTTTCCAACCTTATCACGATTTTGAACCTTAAGTTTCATATAAATGTACAATCAAAATTTAAAAAATTAAGCAAGAAGATTTTTCTCTCTATCTTCTGAGGCAATTTTACTTTTCATTCTAGCTGCCTTTCCGATTTTGTCTCTAATATAATAGAGTTTTTCTCTTCTAGTTTGATACTCATCCAACAACAACACCTTTTCAAATTTTGGAAAAGAAAGCGGATAGATTTTTTCTATCACCATTCCAGCTGCAGTACCTCTAATAGTAAAAGTACCATCAGGATTGTTTGGTTTTTTGACAGCGATCACTAATCCTTTAAATCTCCAAATTCTCTCTGCACCAGCATCTCCAATTTTTTCGTGAAGTTCTAGTTGCATACCAGTCTTGATTGGCAAGATCTTGTATCACTTTGCATTTGTAATATGCTCTATTCTTTGATAATTCATAATAGTATTGATATAATTATAGAGAATAAAATTATTTTCCAGCTCTACTATTTACTACTTTTGCTTTCCATTTTTTTTGCTGTTCTAGCATCTTTCTCACATCCATAACAACCACTTTTTCTACTCTAGTAAGTGCTTTGTTTAATTTTTTCTTCGCATTTGTTTTCAATCTAGCCATGAAATTAATTTAACTTAGAAGATAAATGTGTCAGTCCTTTTTCAGCAAGGATTGTTTCTATTTTGCTCATTGGAATACCATATTTTTTGAGTTTCATTTGAGCCTTATTTTTTGCATTCACAATCCACTTGGTAGTACCCTCTTTTTCTTCTCTTTTTAGAAGTGTGATATAGGAAGTAATTGCTTTTTCATTTTTTAGTCCAGGTTTTTTCCTATGAAAATTCAGACTCTTTAAAAAATGCTTTATTTTTCTACCGTTTGTATCTCCTACCATGATTAACTATAAGCAATAATAAATCTAAAAAAAACTAATTAATATATTTTGCCATATATGCAAATGCTTTGTTCGCTTCTGCCATTTTGTGTGCTTCTTCTTTTTTCTTTACAGCAGCACCCTGATTGGAATAAGCAGCCAACATTTCTTCTGCAAGTCTTTTGTACATCGCTTTTCAGCTTTTGTTTTTTGCCGCATCCAAAATCCATTTTGAAGCAAAAAAGAATCTTTTTTCAGCTTTTACTTCTACTGGAACCTGATATACTGCACCTCCTATTCTCTTTGATTTGATCATCACAGAAGGAGAAGCATTTTCAATGGCAGCTTTTACTACCAAAGTAGGGTTCATATGTCCATTGGTTTTTATTTCTTGGAGTGTATCGGTATAGATTTTTCTCGCAACACTTTTTTTACCATCCTTCATGATGAAGTTGATAAATTTTTGTTCAAAATCAAAGCTATCCAATGTCTTGTTTTTAACTACTGCCATCAAAAAAATTGATAATACAAATTAAAAAATTATTTAGGCTTTTTTGCACCATACAATGATCTTCCTTGTTTTCTATTTGGTACTGGATTAGCGTCATACTTTCCCCTCACAATATGATATCTCACTCATGGAAGGTCTTTTACTCTACCTCCTCTCACCAAAACCACACTATGTTCTTGGAGAGTATGAGATTCTCCAGGGATATATGCCAATACTTCTGCTCCATTTGAAAGCCTCACTTTTGCAAACTTTCTCTGAGCTGAGTTTGGTTTTTTAGGTCCCATTACGGAAACTCTCAAACAAACACCTCTTTTAAAAGGTGCTGGTTTTTCAACCTTTTTATTTGCTTTGAGTTTGTTTACACCAAATTGAAGTACCGGAGCCTTTGATTTAAAGGTCTTCTTTTTTCTTCCTTTTTTGATCAGTTGATTGATTGTTGGCATACGATAAATAAGCACAAAAAGATAAATTTAAACGAAATCAATGAATTATTTTATAACAATTTCCTTTCAAAAATCAAGAGGTTTTTCTAAAAAACTTTTTTATCTTTGTCCTCTAGATGTAGCCTTACTCAAAGCAATAGTGAGAAAACGCAATGAATATAAGGAACTTCTCACGAAATTGTAATTTTATTTTTTTTCTTTTTTCTTTTTTCTCTGTTCTAAAATTTTATTCTGATTTTTTGAAATTTTTTCTTGGCGACTCCTTTCTTCTTTTTTGAGAGATCTGAGAGATACTCAAGGCATTGGACGATCTTCATTTCCTTCTCCTCTCTCACGAAATCTCAGCACTAGAGGGACTCCTACAAATCAAAAATTTCTCCTCAAACTATTTTCAACCCACTTTCTAAATGCAAAATTTACTCTCTCTTTATGATTCACAAAAATCAAAAAAGTTGGAGCATCAATTTCTATTTGGGTGGCATAGAGGATTTTACAAATCCTATTTTTTGGGAAACGGGCTGGTCTTTGAATCTGTTCTTGCAATAATGCAGTATTTAAAGCATTGGTAGATATTCTCTTTTTATTTTCCTGATCCACCATTCCAAGCATTTTCATCAATTGACCTACCCCAGTTCCATCGGTAGCTATCAAAGGAATAATTGGGATATGTTTTGCAAAATCTAAAGCACTCTGAGCTACTTTGAGAAAAGCCTCTAGCTCCTTTTTTTCTAAAAGATCCGCCTTATTGAGACAAAAAATAATTGGCAAGCCAAGTCTATTGATCTCTTCTAAAAGGGTCATATCTCTATGGGTAATTCCTTCTCCACTATCTACCAAAAATACAACCAAAGGTCTCACATATTCAAGCATTTTGAGGGTTTTATCATAAGCGATTTTTTCTATTCCACGAATATTTCATTTTTTCCTAATCCCAGCCGTATCATAGACCTCATAGTCTTTTTTACGATAAGAAAATTGTCCTACGATATAATCTCTTGTCGTCCCCAATTTGTCTTCTACTTTTGCCAATTCTTTTCCAACCAAGGTATTTAGAAGCGTAGATTTTCCAGAATTGGGTTTTCATACGATAGCTAACTTAGTCGCTCCTGATGAGTGATAGCCTCATTTATCCTGCTGATGATCTGGATGTTGAGTCAGCCAAATACTGAAGTAATGTAAAATTGCATCTTCTAGGGTGGAGATATTTCTCTCTTTTTTTGCACTAACTCCAATCACTTGATCAAAACCAAACTGATAATAGTCACTCAAAGCAAGATCATGCTGATGATCTTTCCATCTAACATCCAATTTATTTACCACGAGAAAAGTCTGATCCTTTTTCCCGTATTCCAAAATCATCTCATAAATTTGCTCTTCTTTGGCACTAATACCGACTGCATCATCTATCACAAAGAGAAGTAGATCAGCTTCTTGGATATTTTTCTGGATAAAAAAAATCTCTTCAGAAAAATCTGACAATCCTGGACTATCCAAAAAGGTAAGTTTCCCTTTATTTTCTACCCAAAAATCATGACTCAAAATATCAATGGTGGTTCATGGAATATCGGTCACAATCGCTCTAAACTGTCCAATCAGACGATTGAAAAGAGTAGATTTTCCCACATTTTCCGCACCAATTAGCCCTATTTTCATTTTTTTAGCTCTCAAAGTAAACAGCAACGAGTATAGGGAAAAGGAGGCATTTTTGCAATCTATTATTTATTGCTTGATTTTGAGAGATTAATAAACACAATTATTTGATATTTTATTTTGATAGATAAAGTCACAACGATGCATCAAGCTACTGTATTTAGCAAAAAACCACTCAATGAACAAGTTATAGAATTTAAACTACGTACAGAAAAACTCCACTCTACTCCTGGAGAACGAATCTTTATCCTCTATCCTCAGGAAGAATGATTTCTCAAAAGAGCCTACTCCATTGCTGATGAGGAAATTGAAGGAGAATATTCAATTTTGACCTTTTTGATCAAAATTATCCCAGAAGGGAAAGGATCTCAATATTTAGAAAAAATCAAAGTCTGAGATGAACTGATGATTGAGTGACCTCATGGACATTTTCGTCTCAAAGATACAGATAATCCAAGGGTTTTTATCTCTACCGGAAGTGGACTTGCTCCAAACTATCGTATGGCAAAAGCTGATACCAGTGATGTAGAAAAATGGTTTTTCTTTTCCGTGCCTTATGAAAAGGATCTTTTTTATCTAGAAGAAATGAGAAACCTGAACATCAAACACACTGCGATTCATCTTTCTAGAGAAGAGGTGGAATGATTTGAGAAAGGAAGGATTGATATTTCAGAAATTGATTTTCCTCTGGAGACAGAGTTTTATATCTGTGGACTCCCTCAGATGGTCAAAGATTTTCTCAGCCAACTCAAAGCTAGAGGATATAAAAATATCTATTTTGAGGCGTATTAGGGAAAGCAGGCTTAAAGTAATAATTTTCTCTGAAAGTAATTACCCAAAAAATCTAGTTATACCTTATTTTAAATAGTAGCTTATTATATTTGCCAATACCATTTGCTATTTGCTTTTTTTAATAAAACTTTCAATCACCCAACAACATCTTCTTCTCATTTTAAATTAAGAGCATTTCATCATAATTTGTTAAAAAAATCACAATTTCTAATAGAATCATCAATTAAGTATGATAAATTAATTTGAGAATTATATTTAATAATATAATCATTATATATCTCGTTTTTAAAAAATCAATGTTCCGAAGAATTGAAAATTCAATCAAAAACTTTAAAATATTTTGCATTATATTTAAGAGTATATTTCGAAAAACAATCCATATTATCAGTAACAAGAACAATATTGTAGTATTTTTTTAATTTTTCTAAAAGTTTTAATATTTTTTCTGATAAATCTATTTTTTTACAATCTCCTACAAGTGTATTGTATATATATTTGAAATCTAAACTTAAATTATTTGATATATATTCACATACTTCGTTTGAACTATATTTTCATACCATCCAATCTTTTACAATATTTATATTTTCTTTAAATAAGTAGTTATTAATGGATTCATATGTCTTATTATCCTTAATTTCAAGAGAATGCCAAAAATTTTTATATGATATAACTCAATTAAAATCAATAAATAATATATTTTTATTTTTTTCCATTTTTTCTCATTTTTTAATGAGTAATGTTTTTCTTTAAGGGTCCAAAAAAAATAACATACTCTTTCAAAATTTTAGATAACTTAGCATAAATATTTTCTCACTCTATTCAATAATTAAATCTTAACTCAGATTTTTTCAGTCTACAAGAAAATTTTTCTTGGATCGTTTAGTTAATTTTTTGATCTCTTTTCTTACCCTAGCAACTCCCTTGAAATCAAAACAAATACCCCAAAACCTACTAATGCCAAATCAAGAGGATCAACATCACTCCAATTCCTGCAAGGAACATCAAAATCTGCAATAATGAAGCTCGGATTTTTTTATTATGCTTATTCATCTCCGGGATCAGATCAGAACCTGCAATATAAATAAACATCCCTATCGCAAAAGGGATCAGATAAAAATGCAAATTATCAATCCAATCTCCTAGAATAAATACCAAAAAAAGTCAGAAAAAGGCACTCAGCGCTGTCAAAAAATTGAGCCATAGTGCTCTCCTTTTTTTGTAGCCCCCATAGATCAAAATAGCAAAATCTCAAATTTCTTGGGGGATTTCGTGAAACAAAATAGCTAAAGCTGTAGAAATCCCTACCGGGATACTGATCAGAAAGCTCGCCCCAATAATCAATCCATCAATAAAATTGTGGATAAAATCTCCAATCAAATTCATCAAAGCTACAGGATGAGGATGGTCTGCATCAGTGACATGATGACAATGATTTCGATGGATCAACTTTTCTGTAGCCAATCCGATCACAATCCCTCATAAAATCAAAGCTCCGATCAAATGTCGAGAAACTCATTCTACCTTTTCGATCAATTCTGGGAGAAGATGGATAAAGACATCTCCTAGCAAAGCTCCTGCAGAAAAAGCCACCAAATAAATCAGAATTTTTTGCAGTTTTTCACTATTTAGTCAAAAAATAAGCACTCCAACCAAAGAAGCCAAACTCACAAACAACACTGACAATACCGCATAAAACACCACCCCTGAATCCATACTAGCAAAAAATTATTCAATAAAATATTTAAAATCCTCAAAACTATCAAAAGATTTATACACCGAAGCAAATCTCACATAAGCCACAGGATCTAGCTGTTTGATTGCTTCCAGGATATCATCACCTATCTGAGTACTTTGGATCTCATTTCCTTGCATCAATCGATCTACCTCAAGATTGCTGATCAAAAGATCAATATCTTCCATAGAAATATTTCTCTTTGCAAAAGCCAGCATAATTGCTTTTTTTAGCTTAGATTTGTCATAGAGTTCTTTCTTTTGATCTCTTTTGATCACCATCAATTCAGTTACCCCAATTCTCTCAAAAGTGGTAAATCTATAACTACAAAATTCACACTCTCTTCTCCTCCTCACAATCTGTCATTGCTCCACAATCCTAGAGTCAACAACCTTTGTATCTATGTTTTTACATTTTGGACATTTCATGATCTGTGATAGTAAACACTAAAGGAAAAATTAAAAAATTCTGACTAGCAAGAAAGCGAAGTACTAAAAGATAGCCTGATTTTCAAATTCTGATGGATCTTTCTCTTCTAGCTGATTATTGGAAAGCTGAACAAATTCTTCTAAAGAATAGGCATATTCTTCTCCTTCTACAAATACTTTTTTGAAATGCAGGAGATAGATCATCAAAAGTGCTGTCATCCTCACATCATTTTTACAATACTTTTTGAGTTCATCTAAGTATTTTTGTTCTCAAGTCTCTTGATAGCGATTTCGCAAGACTTCTCCCTGAGCACCAGACTCGAGAGTTTTGGAGATTCCTACCAAAGCTTCGGTCAATCTATTGAGTCCAATCCTTTTTTTAGTAAGCGTATTGATAAAGACATAGAGGTCGATACTTTTTTGATTCAGGATTTTGATTTCTTGCTCGGAATATCAGAGGTTGTAACACACTACTGGATTGTCAAACCAAATCTGATTGAATCCCACGATATAACCATCAAAATTGAGCATTTTATCTACAAATGCTTTGAGATCCTCTTTCATGATAGCGGTATATTCCATTTTTGATGCCTGAGGTTCCATACTGTATCCAATGAGAAATTCTGCTGATCTCAAATCATCAATCACTGTAGTCTCAATGTCATAGACCAAATAATTTTTTCCCAAAATCTGAGTATAAGCTCCTGCTTTAAACTCTTCCATCAAAATCTCTTC
>CAYTFB010000013.1:0-12185 GCA_964437055.1 uncultured Candidatus Peribacteria bacterium | reverse complement strand
AAAAGAAAAACTCTGACTCCTCTTTCTCGGGAGACTAGAAGTGGAAAAAGGATTTGACCTCATCATCGATCTGATCCAGCAACATGAGTGATCTGAGCTTCCTTTTGAATGCTATATTTTCTGAGCAGGCAGCTATGAGAGTCAGCTTTTAGCACTAGCAGCCCAGCATCCAGAGATTCACTTTTTCTGATGGAAGCCTCTCTCAGAAGTCCAGAGATATCTAGAAAACATTGATTACTGTCTCATGCCTTCCAGATTTTTGGAGACCTTTGGACTCAGTGCCATCAATGTCCTCAAGCGAGGAATCCCCGTACTAGGATTCAAAAAAGGTGGACTCATCCCCTTTATCCCAGAAAAATTCGCCATCGAGCAACAGCCAGGAAACGATGAACTTGCACAGCTCAATTATCTTTTGCAACACTTACAGCAAGAAAAAACAGAAAAAGATCTAGAATTTTTTACTCAATTGGCAGCTGAAAGTAGAGAAATCGCTCATCGCTATAGTATTGCTAGATGGATTGGGCAGTTTGAGCAAATGACCCAAGATATCCCAGGGAAAAAGAAAAAAATGGTCATGATGAGTGATTTTATCAACAAAGTAGGAGGGATTGAAACCTATATTCATGATGTCAAAAGCATTTTAGAAGAGCAAGGGTGGGAAGTCAAACTCTTTGGTAGCACCTGTCCCAAAGGATTCTGGGGAAAGATCAAAAAATATTTTGGACTAGGATTAGCGATATTCAACTTTCCAGAAGCAATCAAGCGAAAAAAGTTTCTCAAACAAGAACAACCAGATCTGATCCGATACCATAGTATGATTCGCTGGATGGGATGGATGCCTTTGATGGTAAGTAAAAATGTTTCTGCAAAAAAATGGATGATGTATCATGATTTTGGCTACTTTTATCCCTATCCTCACAAATTAGGAGATCCTGAAAAGGTGCAAACCCCTCTCTCTCTCAAAAATTATCTCTCTATGGCTGAGACTCGTAATCCATTTAAAGTATTACTAATTATTGGAAAATATTATTCGCTCACCCTCCTCCATCACCAACTAAAAAATCAGATCGATCTGCATCTAGTGCCTTCCAATTTTATGACACCAATTGTAGAAAAAAGTTTTGAACTGGGAAATGGGAAAGTGCAAGATTTTAATCACTTTATACAAGGATAAGTTATTATCTTTAAAAAAATACTAAAATAGAATAAAGAAATTTTATTTTTTAGATATTTTTGAGCAATTCTTCCTTACTCAGACAGATAACACTATCTCAAATTCCCTTAAAATAAAACACAAGATGAGGTTTGAGATACTGGTATTCTTGCTCAAACAAAAGCTTTATCAAAGAGTTGGGAGTAAGAGTATCTCTAAATATTCCTTTTTCTATCTGAGGCAAATATCATCGTTCCAAGAAAGTATCGTATAAGACCTCAGAACAATACATTCTATCGGAATTACCTAAATCAAAATCAAAATCATAATCTTTTCAAAGATGGGATCCTGCTAATTCAATTCCTTTAATAAAAGACTTTACTGGAATAGTCAATCTAACAGCAGCTAAAGCCTCTTTGGAGCTAATTGTTTCTAATGCTAAAATTTGTACTCCCTCAAAATTTCCCTCCAAAATCAAAGGAATTTGTGATCCAAAGCCTGAATGTAAAATTTTTTGTACCAAGGGAGAATCTCCTCCTAAAAGCATTTGAAGTTGCCTCGGAGTTCAAAGATATAATGCGATATGTTTCCACTTTCCTTCTATAAAAGCATTTCCTAGAGAAGTGGTATCTGAGGTAAAAATTAAATCTCCAGGAAGTAAATATTTTTCCAATGATAATTCTGCTATATATATAGATTTATTAATTTTTGAACGGTAGTTAATATCTGAAATAAAAGAAATAATAGGCTTTTGAAAATATAATAACCTAAAAGTATCTAAAGAAGTTCGTCTATTGGGGAAAACTATAGAAAAAAATAATCCTAAAAGAAACACTCCCAAAGATATCAAGAATAAAAATATAATAAACTTTCTTCTCAAAAAAAATCACATTGATTCTATAAAAGGTTTAAAATAAAAAAAAATTAAAGTCAGAAAATCATTGCTCTTGATTTTTATCTAACAGATCATTATAATCTTGGATAGATTTGCAATACAAAAAACAAAAAATAAAACTTTTTATTCAATATCTTGATATGGAAAAGAAAAAAGTTTTGATTACCGGAGGTTTGGGATATATCGGATCTCATACGGCACTGATTCTAGCTCAAGCTGGACATGAGTTAGTCTTAATGGACAATCTTTCTAACGCTCACAAAGATAAAGTACTAGAAGGATTGACTAAAATTTCTGGAAAAATTTTCCCTTTTTATGAAGGAGATATTAGAGATAAGGATTTTCTAAATAGTCTCTTTGAAACACACGAAATTCAATCTGTTATCCATTTCGCAGCCAAAAAGTCTGTCGGAGAAAGCTGTCAGGATCCTTTTTTGTATTATAATAACAATATCTGAGGGACTATTACTCTATTAGAAACCATGGTGAGATATCAGGTCAAAAATCTGATTTTTTCTTCTAGTGCAACGGTCTATGACCCTATCAAAAATATTCCTCCCTTTACAGAAAATGATCGTCTCAGTACAAGCAATCCCTATGGGACGACAAAATTAGTCATGGAAAACATTCTCAAAGATATGAGTAGAGATAAATGATTTGCTATAGTAGCACTAAGATATTTTAATCCTATCGGAGCTCATGAATCTGGAATCATTGGAGAAAGTCCAAAAGGAATTCCAACCAACATTCTACCCTATATCCTCAAAGTAGCCAACAAAGAAATAGAAAGACTTCAAATTTTTGGTGATGATTATGAGACTCCAGATGGTAGTGGAATCAGAGACTATATTCATGTAATGGATGTAGCAGAAGCCCATCTCAGAGCATTAGAGTATCTCCTAGAGAGAAAAAATGAAGCTAATATGGATGAAAATATTCCCACAAATTTTTGGGAAGCTTTTAATATCGGAACAGGGAACGGTAAATCTGTCAAAGAAATTCTCAAAATCGTAGAGTCTGTTGTAGGTACAGAAATCGCTCATGAAATTGTAGAAAGAAGAGACGGTGATGTAGCTATTTCGCTTGCTAACCCTGAAAAAGCCAGACAAATACTCTGATGGGAAGCTCAAAGAAGTATTGTGCAAGCAGTGCAAGATGCACGAAATTTTTACCAAAAGAATCACATCTAAAAAACTAAAATATTTTAGTATCTTTTTTCATTGCCTCAAGAATTTGAAACAATTGCTGTTTTTGATTTTCTTTTAATTCTTTGTTTGCAATAAAAATTAACTCTTGAGAAGCAGAAAAGACAATATCTCAATCTCTTTCTAAGAAAATACTGATTTTTTCACCTTTTTTATTACAAATGGACATAAAAGGAGAAGGAAGTTGCTCTTTTTTAGTTTTCCTCTCTGAAAGCAAAAGCTCTTTTAGGGCAGATAAAGTTGCTAGAGAAGCTCCTCCATGAGCACAGAATTCTACACTTCTTCAAAAAACATCCTCACTCTCACCACAAATTTGGAAAAAAAATCCTTCCTTTGTTTTTTTGAGATGTAATGATACATCTGGATCCATATCGCTACATCTAGAAGCTTCTTTATACATACAAAAATCTAAGTAAAACAATAAATAGCAAAATATTTCATAAATAAAATTTTCAAATAAGAGGTTCTAAAATTTAAAGTAGAAAGCTATTTTTTTACTACAAAAACCATACACTAATATAAAAGATAAAGATTTAATAAGTAATATCTAGAGAAGAATCTAACAATTATAAACAATAATATAAAACTTTTGATAAAATTATTTCCTATTTTAGTAAAAAGAAAGTATCATAGATATTGATCTAAGTATTATCTCTTAAAAGAAAAAACAATTTAACATAAATATGACAATAAAGAAGGTAATATATAAAGCAAAATTTGCATTTATATAGATTATCTGTATACTTATTTTAAGGTAAAAATAAAAATTTAAATTTTAAAACATTCATGCCACAGCGACTCTTTATCACGCTAATGACGATAATCCTCAGTATCATCACTGGATATCTTTTTGTGATACTACGAAGAGTTGTTTTTTTACAGCTCCAAAAAGATCATAGAATCCTCCAAAGCAAAAAACTCAGATTTTTGCAGGTTCAGATCCCCAAAAATGCGGTTGCAAGAAGTTCTGATATTGATGCCAAAGACCATATTCAGTCGATGAAACAAAATATCGAAGTAATGAACCAGGTCTATAAAAACTTTTATGCAATTTTTGAAGAAGGGTGGAAAAATAAAAGACTCGGAAACAACTATATCTCAATGGAAATGATCATCGAGAAAGAAGTCATCAAGTATATTTTATGAGTACCGAAAGACTTTCTGATCACCATGGAAAAAATGATTGCCTCCTTTTACTCTGGAGCAATTGTAGAGCAGATCGATCAGCCAAAATTTATGGAATCAGGAAAATATTTTGATGGAGGAGAATTTGTCTTTACCAAGCACAGTGTTCATCCGATTAAAACCTATGAGTCCTTTGAGGCAGATCCTATGGATAGTATTCTCTCTGCATTCTCTAGTATCACAAAAAATGAAAAAGCTTGAATTCAAATTTTAGTAGAACCTCTCCATGAGGATTGGCTCAAACAGATGAGAAAAAAAGCTGACAAAATCAAAGAAGGAAAAGATAAATTTAGTTTACTCAAAATCCTAAAAAAACTCTGGAATAGTAACCAAGAAGACAAGGTCAACAAAAAAGAGGAAGAGGAGAAAAAACATTCCTTTTCTCAGCAGCAGCTCTGAGATTTTGATAAAAAAATGGATGATGAACTTTTTAGAGTAAAAATCAGAACGCTTGCCACCTCACCAGATCCTCAAAGACCCAAAAAAATTATCACGGATATCTCCAGACTTTTTAATCAATATAACTATATCGGTCTCAATACCCTCAAATTTAATAAAGCCTGAGATCTCAGAACTTTTGCAAAAAACTATGTAAGTAGATACTTTATTTCAGATGACTCTATCTTCTGAGCGATCAAAAATTTCAAAAAAAATACGATTCTCAATATCAAAGAACTCTCCTCTATTATCCATTTTCCTCACGGAAGATTCAATCAAAATCCAAGGATTGCTCGACAAAGATTTAAAGTAGTTCCAGCTCCAGATGATATCCCCAATGAAGGGATCACCGTAGGGTTCAACAACTACTGAGGAGTGACCAAGGATATTAGAATTACTGACAAGGATAGATTTAGGCATATTTATATCCTAGGGCAGACTGGTACCGGAAAAACCACCATTATGTTGACTCAGATGATCGATGATATGGAAAATGGAAGAGGGTTTACCTTTATCGATCCGCATGGAGATGGAGTAGAGTTTTTGCTCAAGCATTTTCCCAAAGAGAGAATTGATGATCTCATCCATTTTGATCTAGGAAATACCGCTTATCCTATCGGACTCAATCCTCTAGAAGTAGATCCTGAGGATGCAGATGCCAAAGATGTAGTGACCAATGATCTAGTTGAAATGTTTATCCAAATGTATGGACCAGAGATCTTTGGACCGAGAATTCAGGATTACTTTAGAAATGCTTGTCTCCTCTTGATGGATCAAGAAGATGGAGGAACCATCGTAGATATCATGAGACTTTTTACCGATGAGGCCTTTGCTGAAGCTAAAATCAGAAACATCAAAGATCCTGTCGTAGCTTCCTGGTGGAATAAAACTTATAAAAAAATGGGAGATAGAGAAAAAGCTGAAATTATCCCTTTTATCCAGGCAAAATTCTGACCTTTTACCACAGGAGTCTATGTGAGAAATATCATTGGTCAACCCAAATCAGCATTTAATATGTATGATGCAATGCAAGAAAAAAAGATCATTCTCCTCAACCTTTCCAAAGGTATTTCCTGAGAAGAGACCTCCAAATTGATCGGAAAAATCATCGCAATGCAAATCAAACTCTCTGCCCTCAAAAGAGCAAAAATAGATGAAGATAATAGAGTACCTCATTATCTCTATGTGGATGAGTTCCAAAACTATGTTTCTCAGTCTTTTGAATCAATTTTGTCTGAAGCGAGAAAATATAAGCTGGGACTCGTAGTTGCTCATCAGTATACTGATCAGTTGAAACAAGAGGGACTCTGAGGAAATTTGGATCTTTCCAAGACTATCTTTGGAAATATTGGGACGATGTTCGTCTTTAAAGTAGGAGCAAATGATGCAGAGTTTTTAGCCAAAGAATTTGAGCCTGAGTTTAATCAAACAGATCTGACTTCTACAGAAGCCTTTATGGGTGCATGTAAAATTTCTGTCAATAACCAACAAACCAGACCTTTTAGCTTTAAAGCAAAAATCCCCTATGGTCTCCCTTCTAAAAATTCTCCAGAGAAAGTACAAATTATGAAACAAATCTCCTCTCTCAAATGGGGAACCAAAAGAGAGCTTGTGGATAAGGAAATCTATTTTAGAGTGGGAGTATAATAAATTAGAAAAAAATATATTACATACTTTCTGGGCTTGCAATTCCCAATAATTCAAATCCATTTTTGAGTACTACATGAACTGCTTTTACTAGCTCTAAACGAGTTGCACTCATCAAGAGATCAGACTCATCAATGATTTTTGCCTGATGATAATAACTAGAAAAAAGTTTTACTAATCCTAAAAGATATCTAGCAATAATATTAGGCTTATACTCTGCCGCAGCTCTCTGTACAATCTGAGGAAACTGGGAAAGATGCAGCAATAACTCTTTTTCCTGAGGATGTGTCAGGAGATGTAATTCTGCTGCTGGAAATGAGATCTCAGTAGCTCTTCTCAAAATAGATGCAATCCTAGCATAAGAATACTGCAAATAAGGCCCGGTCTCTCCTTCGAAAGAAAGAGCCGTTTCTTTATCAAATAAAATTCCTTTCTCAGAATCCTGAAGTAACATCCCAAATTTCATCGCTGCAAAAGCAACATCATGAGCAATCTGATCTTTTTGTACTGGACTCAGATCACGCTCTGCTACCATTTCTTGAGATTTTGCCAAAAGTTCATCACGAAAATCTTCATAAAGCACTACATTCCCTGCACGAGAAGACATTTTTCCATCAATCAAATCTACTAAAGCATAGGAAATATGATGCAGTTTTTCTTGCTCAAATCCGATCAATTCTAGGGTTTTAAACAGCTGCTGAAAATGATGATCCTGTTCTAGTCCAACTACATATAAAGACTGATCATAATCAGGATAATCTGATTTTTTCTGATAAGCAAGTGCAATATCTTTGGTAGAATAGAGTGAGGCTCCTGTAGATTTGAGTAAAAGGAAAAATCCCAAATCAAACTCCTCTAGATCTATTCCCAAAGCTCCTTGAGATTTTTGGATCTTCCCCTCAGCATAGAGATTATTAATGATTTCAATTCCTGGTTGCTCTACCTGACTTTCATAGTACCAGGTATCTAAATGCTCAGTCCCTAATTCACGAAAAATCAACTCCATATCCTTGAGACACAGAGCTCTGGTTTCTTTCCACAAAGCAAGCAACTCTGGATCACCATCTTCTAAGTCTTTTTGTAATTGTTCGATCTGTGCTTTGTACAGTTCTGGATTCTCATCCAATTTTCTGGTAGCTAACGTATAGATTTGTCCTACTCGTCTCGTAAAGTTTGAGCTTGGAAAGGGCTGAGGATCAAAATTTTTATAATACCATATCCATCTAGCGACATGCGCTCCAATATCTCCTGGATAACAAGCTTTGATCACTTCATGTCCAGCAAATTGCAAAATCCTCGCAATACTTTCCGAAAGTAAAAAATTTCTCACATGCCCAATATGTATTGCTTTATGCGTATTCGGAGCTCGTCCTTCTAGGAGAATTTTCTGACCGGTACTAGTCCCAGCTCCATAGCCTGTCCCCTGAGATTGAATCATATTCAAAAGCTGAGGAGTAATTTTTTGAAAATCTAGATGTGCATTGAGATAAGGACCAACTGCCACAAAAGAAGCAAAAAAATCTGATGTCGTTGCATTAAGTTTTGTGGCCAAATCCTGGGCAATTTGCTGAGGAGCTTTTTGTAATGACTTTGCAAAACTAAAGCAGGGAAATGCAAGATCCCCCTCTACATTCTCTGGAGCCAAAACAATCATTGGCAATAAATCCTCAGAAGTCAAATCTAAATGGGAAGCGAGTACTGCTGCAAATATTTTTTGATATTTTTGGAACATTTTTCTAAATCTAAAGATAAAAAATAAACTAGCAGAACTATAGCAATATCTCAAGAAAAATCAAATCCATCTGACGGCCATTAGTCTCCTTCAAAAGATTCAGACTTGTTTTTAGTTCTTTTTTTACTACCTTTAAACTACTTTAAATCTCTAGAAATAGTATGAGTTTTTGAACCATTCTCCAAGATGCTAAAAGCACAATCCAAAATTTCAAGGACCAATATCCTCAAGGAGTAGTTGTCATCTGGGGGGCAACAGCCACAGGGAAAAGTAGACTTTCTGTAGAACTTTCCAAGTTTTTTCCTATCGAAGTGATTTCTAGTGATAGTAGACAGATTTTCAGAAAAATGGATATTGGGACAGATAAAATCAGTGCTGAGATTAGAGCAGAAATTCCTCACCATCAAATCGATATCGTAGATCCAGATGAGATCTATACCGCTGGAGAATGGAAAGAAGCAACGGATCAGTACATGGATCAGATTTTATCCAGAGGAAAGATCCCCTTCATCGTCTGAGGGACAGGACTCTATATTGATAGTATTTATAAAAATTTTTCGCTCCCAGAATGTCCTCCCAACTATGAGCTGAGAAAAGAATTGGAAACAAAAGAACTTGCAAGTCCAGGATTCTTACACTTGGAGCTGAGTAAAATAGATCCAGAAGAAGCTCAAAAACACCATCCTAATTCAACTAGGTATCTTATCAGGGCCTTAGAAATTTATTATACTACAGGAATCACTAAAACTCAAGGATATTTACAGCAAGCAGTCCGTTATCCTCTCCTCATGCTCGGTCTATGGAGAGAAAAAGAAGCTACCAATAAGTTGATTAATCTCAGAATCCAAGAAATGCTAAAAAATGGACTAGTAGAAGAAGTACAAGGACTTTTAAATATAGGATATTCCAAAGACCTCCAATCTATGGGAGGAATTGGCTACAAAGAAGTGATTGGATATTTAGAAGAAGAGTATGATTATGAGAAAATGCAAGAGACACTCAGAAGAAATACTCACTATCTCGCAAAGAAACAAAGAACCTGGTTTCGCCGCTATATCGCAGAGGGAAAAATAATGCCCAAAGATCAGGTAACCTATAAAGTTTGGGAGTTATAAAGTTAAGCTACTCAATTTAAGCTACATAATAATCTGATTGATAAAAATTAGCCTGCAAAATAGGAATCCTTTTTTGATACTCTGATAAAAGTACTGGTGACTCGGGGGTTGGCTTTTTAATTCCTGCTCTTTCTCCCATATAGGGATCCAAAATATACCACTGATGATCCATTTGATTTAAAAAAGCTACTGCTCTGTGTCCATAAATTTTACCTGCAGCAGTATTTGATTGGATACTAAGATCAACAAAATTTGCATCTGGAGCAAATTGAGAATAATAGGCAGGATCTTTGAGTTTTTCTCTATCTTTATTTGTAGATATAAATTTTGAAGAAATAGGTGGAGATTCTACTGCATCTTTTGCATTCCCCCTAGGTACATTAATTCCAAATTTCTGAGCATTTAGAAATGCTGTCTTGGAACATAGAGTGGTGCCTGTATCACTTCTTTCAAAAGGCAATGACTTGATATCTGTCATTTTGAGTGGAAGGTAGCCAATTCTTTCTGAAACTTTTAATTTAGATTCATCCCAGTCAGGATTTTCTGCTTTTTGAGCGAAAATATACTCCTCCTTATCTTTTTCTACCTGGATATTCATTTGTTCTTCTAGCTGATTATCAGTAATACTAGTGTTTTCTATAGTTAAAAACTGATTTTTTTCTCTCATTGTTTCTAGGTCTGCTAGAGTTTTGATATTTTCTAATTCTTTTAGATAAAGTTCCAAATCATCAAAAAAATTCTGAATCTCACTCTCAGGAACTCTAGAAATTTGTAATGATTTTTGCACCAACTTAATTTGAACCTTTTCTTTTAATGTACCCAAAATTCCTCCCTTATATCTACTTTTGAAGATATTGTACAATAAAGGTTCTCCCAACATATTCATTGATCCTCTTAACTGTGGGGAATATTTCTGCTGTTGCTCAGGAGTTTGTAGCGCAAAAATTTTATTTAAAAAATCCTCATAAGCTACTTCTGCCACTTCCGTTGGATCCAGTTTTTCTTGAGATTCTCTAGACTCTGAGGAATCAACATCTGATTGAAGAAGTTTCAGTCAGTCTTTGATTAAATCTGTTTTTATAAAATTTTCCATATTTTCTAACAGGTTCATACTACCAGTTTTTTTAGTGATAAAATTTATTACTTTGGCCACAAAGATCTATTGTGTTCATTTCTCATACTATGCAAATAAGGAATATAATGAGTTTCTATATTTTGATATAATAAAGGATATTTTATTTTTAAAGTAGATTCTTTTACTATTTGATATCCATGAAGGTCTGTTCGATTTGTATTTCGTTCCTTTGTATTTATATAAAGTCAAGGATGTTTAAGAGTTGTTAAATTTCATCTATAGACAAAAGGAGTTTTGTTTTTTCATCTTCATGCATACTCAGACTTTATTTTGTTCGTTAAATTAGCTACTCTCAATCATTCTTCAACATCGAAACTCAATCACTCTAATCATTCTATTGTGATTTTATTATTTTCATATCTCAATACTGTTGGTCACATATTTCTTTTATAAGATTTAGCATAATATTTGTTTGGGTCTTTTGGATCTTGATCTACTTGTAGAAATCTTTCATTTCCTCGTTTATCATAATCACTCTTTACTTCCGTTCCTTCAAGTTCATCAAGAAGTTTATTTACATATGGTTGTAGAGGATGTTTGTTTGGGTCTTCACGAATCTGATCTCATTGAGTTAATCAAGGTATCCTATTTAAACGAGCTACAAACATTTCCTTGTTATGAGATTTGTTCAGTGTTGGAGCAGTTTTAGAAACAGTATCTGAAGTATCTAACAAATGCCCTCCTCAAATAGCTCCTAGCCCCAAAGTTGCTCCCACAGATCATAATGCAGGTCATCAATAGATAAATCACAAAATAGTTGTTAGTGCCATTACTCATCCTCCAGCTATTTTACCCATAGGAATTCATTGTGCAGAAAGAAATTCTTTATTTTCTCAATCTGCCAACTCTACTGCTATATCTCCTCATAATCTAGTTGTATTAAATGGGGTATCATTTCTACATTTCCCTCTAAAGTTTACTTCACAAAAATTTATAATGTTAGCTGCATGTAAAAGTTCTTTATAATCTTTAAATCTAACTCATTCCATACCCTCTACAGTTCTATTTTTGATATTAATATTGATTGAAGCTCCATAAGTTTTTAAACTAATAGTATCTTCATTGAGCTGTTCATAGCTAGCATTAGGATTTATTTTAAACGTTTCTTCCATTATAGATCACGAAATATCTGCTTTAAAGTTTGTGAAAGCATCATCTAGCCCTACTTCAGGCTTATTAATTTTTTCATCTAACCAATTCCCTATCAATGGGACTTTATGCACATGATCTTTAAAAGCATAACTAAGTCCTGCACCGACTCATGCTAATCATAGTCATCACATCACTCGTCCCCAATTTCTTTGTCGCCAATTTTTCTTTTCTCCCTCATTATGTATCACAATTGAAGGTTGGGTTGTTGAGGAATTATTTTGTTGATTGGAATTGTTTTTTTGCTCTTTAGCTAAGTTTTTTCTTTCCTTTCTAGCTTTCCATTTTTCTCTAAGAGATTTAATTCCTTTATAAGCTAAAACCCCTAATCCAACCCCCGTCAAACCAAATACTGCAGCACGGAGAGAGTTTTTTCCTTTTTCTGTCTTCCATTTTTCACGATCTCGAGCATCCGTCCACTGATTTTTAACAAAATCTCCTGTTGAAGAAAATGCTACTTTAGTTTTTCACCAAAATCCTTCTGGTTCTGATTTTGCTGTAGTTTCTACTTCATCACCCTCCTCTACAGTA
>CAYTFB010000012.1:0-13466 GCA_964437055.1 uncultured Candidatus Peribacteria bacterium | reverse complement strand
TTACTTTTGACATCGGATTCGGTGGAATTTCGTTTTTTGTATATTTTTTAATGTATTTTTTAACACATTTCCCCTCTTGTCAAAGAGGGGCTAGGGGAGATTTGTTTTTAGTTACTTCTAGATTTTTTGACTATGGTATTATCCTAAAATCTAACAAAGATTTTCTTGTTTTTGATCTAAGGAATACTATACTAGATCTTGTTGCTTGAAGCTCAGATTTTTTTTGATTTTTCAAAATCTTAACCTTTTAAATTATATGATGTAGCACTCATTATGAAAATACACTCAGATTCTTTTTCTCAACATAGTATTACCATTATTCAAAAATCAAACCTCATTGCGATAGGGCAAAAGCATAAAAAAATAGGAATTGATGCACTTTTTTTAGGAGTTTTTCTTTTTTTGAGAGAATATGATTTTTATCAAACCTTTAAAATTCTGATCGGATTCCAGCAGAGCAAATATTTGGAACAGTATCTGAACACACTTGCAGAGCTAGAAACTGATGCGATCAAAAAATTGCCTTTAGCAGCTCCCCTCCATCAAAAAATCACTCAGCATTTCAACGATGATCAGCTTCAAAAATTTGATATTTTAGATCTTTTACTGATCACTCTCCCCTATCTGAGCCCAACCCTTAAAGCAGTTCTCAAGAAAGATCAAATCAACCTAAAAACCACAATAGTCACAATCCAAAAATTGTCAAAGCAAGCTCTCCTCAAAAACAAGGGTTTTGTTGATTTTTTGGAAATAATCGATACGCTTATAAAAGACTTACATTTAGATTATAATCAGATTTTGACGATGGATATTCAGGATATCAATGCAAACTTTTTAGATGATTTGGAGAGTGAAATCGTAGAGAGAGCAGACTCAGAAAACATCTCTCTAGATGTCAAAAATCCTCAACCCAAGAAAAAAGAAGAGAAAAAGCTGACGGTAGAATACTTTGGGACTGACTTGACCAAAGAAGCCAAAGATGGTTATCTGGATCCTATTATTGGGAGAGAAAAAGAGATTGATCAGGTGATCTATACCCTTTTGAGAAAAACCAAAAACAATCCCCTCCTCATCGGAGAAGCAGGAGTAGGAAAGACAGCTATTGTCGAAGGATTGGTCCAAAAAATCAATATGGGACAAGTACCAGAAAAAATCCGCAATAAAAAAGTGTTTCTTTTGGATATGGGGACGCTCGTGGCTGGGACCAAATATAGAGGAGAATTTGAATCCAGAATGAAAGCAATTTTAGAAGAAGCAAGTGATCCAACCAATAATATTATCCTCTTTATTGACGAATTACATACTATTATCGGAGCAGGAGGTCAGGACCAAAATGATGCTGCTCAGATGCTCAAACCCCTCCTTTCTAGAGGTAAAATCAAACTTATCGGAGCTACTACCTTTGATGAATATCAAAAACATATCGAAAAAGATGCAGCTCTCAAAAGGAGATTTCAAGAAGTGGTGGTAAATGAACCTACTCCAGAAATGACCAAACAAATCATCCTCTGACTCAAACAGACGTATGAGGATTTTCATGGAGTAAATATTTCTGAAGAGGCGATCGATGCTTCTATTTCCTTGACCAAAAGATATGTCCTCAATAAACAGCTTCCTGACAAGGCATTAGACATTTTGGATGAAGCGAGTGCCAGAAAATCTACGATGCAAGACAAACTCCAAAATGATGATAACTATCAAAAAGAAGAAAAAAAGATCGAAAAAATCCAGAAACAAATCGAAGATGCCATTGAAAAACAAGATTATTTTGCTGCTGCAGATCTCAAAGAAAAAGAAGAACAGATCAAAAAAGAAATGAATAAAATTAGATCCAATAAAAATATCCCAGTACATCTCAGAGGCATTATTTCTGCGGAAGATATCGGAAATGTTTTGGCAGACAAAACAGGCATTCCTACCAATATCGTCAATGAAGATGAAATCACCAAGCTCAAAAGATTGGATCTAGAGCTCAAAAAAAATATCATTGGACAAAATGAAGCTGTAGATACGATTGTAAAGACTTTGATTAGAAGTAGACTCTCTGTGATCAATAAAGGTAAACCCATTGGCTCATTTCTTTTTATGGGACCATCTGGAGTAGGAAAAACCTATCTAGCAAAACTAATGGCCAAAGAATATTTCTGAGGAGAAGATGCGATTATCAGGTATGATATGTCAGAATTTATGGAGAAGTTTTCTATTTCTAAACTGATCGGATCTCCTGCTGGATATGTAGGATATGAAGAAGGAGGATCTCTAACTGAAGCAGTCAAAAGAAAACCCTATGCACTATTATTATTTGATGAAATCGAAAAAGCATCTCCAGATGTCCTCAATATTTTATTGCAAATTTTGGATGAAGGACAGCTCAAAGACAGCAAAGGAAGGCTGATTGATTTCAAAAATACCATTGTGATTATGACTTCCAATATTGGGACAGAAGAGTTTAGTAAAAAGAAAGCAAGCATCGGATTTGATACTGGAGATCAAAAAGAAGTAGATCAAAAACAATTTGAACAGATCAAGTCTAGAGTACTAGAAGAACTCAAAAATTATATCTCTCCAGAATTGTCCAATAGAATTGATCATAAAATTGTATTCCAACCGCTCAATAAGTCTGACTTAGTAGAAATTTTTCAAAATCAGATTAAGATCTTTTTAGATGCTTGGAAGAAAAATCAACAAGTGAAACTTCCTAATTTTGGAAAGATAAAGATTGAAAAAATTATTGATGAAATTTATGATCCTCAGTTTGGTGCCAGACCAGTAGAAAGATATATCAATGATGAGGTAGAACCGATGATTATCAACTCTTTACTCAAATAATAAGAAGTAAAATAGCCGAGAACTAATACAAAGGATTTCATTCCACTAATTTGCATATTATTCCAGTAATAAACTAGAGAATTATGCTCATTTTCTCTTGCTTTTTACTATAAATTTACTATCCTTTAGAGGATGGTATTTTTTATTTTTAGAAAATTTTATGAACGCAGCAAGTAAAAAGTATGATGCTTCCCAAATCAAGGTTTTGGAAGGTCTAGAGCCAGTGAGACAGAGACCGGGAATGTATATTGGGAGCACAGATGCTAGAGGACTTTATCATATGATCCAAGAAATTGTAGATAATGCAGTAGATGAGGCTTTAGCAGGATATTGTGATGCGATTACCACAATTCTCAATGAAGATGGGTCGGTTACGATTCATGATAATGGGAGAGGTATCCCGGTAGATGTCCATGAGAAAACAGGAAAATCTGCTCTAGAAACCATTTTCACTACCTTGCATGCAGGAGGTAAATTTGACAAAGGGGCTTACAAGATTTCTGGAGGATTGCATGGGGTGGGAGCTTCTGTAGTAAATGCACTTTCTACTCGACTCGTTGCAGAAGTTCATAAAGATGGGAACTTTCATCGTATCAAATTTAATAGAGGGGTAGCAGCATGACCGATTGAAATCGTAGGAGAGACAGATAAACAAGGAACTACTGTCAGTTTTCTTCCAGATCCAGAAATTTTTGAGGTTACTCAGTTTAGTGAAAGTGTAGAATCCCTGAGGATGAAACAAGCTGCATATTTGACTCCGGGGGTATCGTTTACCCTTGCAGACAAGATCAATAATCATTTCGTGAGATATAGATACGATGGAGGGATCCAGACTTGGCTTAGAAATATGGTAGATAAACAACAAACTCTTTCTTCTGCACATTATTTTAAGGCAGATGGAGATAGATGCCAAGCTGAGATTTCTTTTCAATATGTTGCAACTAGCAATGATCATACCATTTCTTTTGTAAATAACATTCCCACTAGAGATGGTGGGACTCACCTCTTATGATTCAAATCTGCATTATTACAGATTATCAATGAATTAGGTAAAGAAAAGGATAAAATAGATAAAAAAATCTGAGAATACCAATACAGCGATGTTACTGATGGACTCTACGGAATTATTACTGTAAAGATTCCAGAACCTCAATTTGAATGACAGACTAAAGGAAGACTGGGGAATTCTTATGTGAGAAATGTGGTAGAAGAGCTTACCTATGAGTATCTCAAAGAATATTTTGATGAATATCCAGAAGAATTTGATAGAGTTTTTGAAAAGGTTGATTTGGCTGCAAGGGCTAGATTGGCTGCAAGGTTTGCGAGAGAAACTGTTTTGAGAAAAAATGTACTAGCAGGAGGGGTACTTCCAGGTAAATTGGCTGACTGTAGTAAAAGATGAAAAGATGGTACAGAACTTTTTATTGTCGAGGGAGATTCTGCGGGAGGAAGTGCGAAACAAGGGAGAGATAGTAAATTTCAGGCAATCCTTCCATTGAGAGGAAAGATTTTAAATACTGAACAGGCTGCCTTCCAAAGAATTATGGCAAACAATGAGGTAAAAGCTTTGATCACTGCGATTGGTTGTGGGATTAAAGAGAGCTACAATCCAGAAACCCTGAGATATGAAAAAATCATCATCATGACGGATGCTGATGTGGATGGTGCTCATATTAGGACTTTGTTGCTGACATTCTTTTTTAGATTTATGAGACCTTTGATAGAAAATGGACATGTATATGCAGCTTGTCCTCCAATCTACAAATTTAGTAAAGGAAAAAAAGAAATCTATGTCTATGATGAAAAAGATACTCCCATGGATCATGGATTTGAGAGTAATGAAGGAGTAGAAATTCAGAGATATAAAGGTTTAGGAGAGATGAATGCTGACCAACTTCGAGAAACCACGATGGATCCAGAGCAGAGACAGCTCAAACAATTGACCATCGAAGATGCAGAAGAAACTGACAGACTATTCAGGATTCTAATGGGTGAAGATGTGCAATCTAGAAAACACTTTATCCTAACTAATGCAAAAAGTGCAGGACTAGATATTTAAAAACTAAATAAGAAACCAAAAAATCTGTCTTTTAATGAGGGCAGTTTTTTTTTAAAAAAAAGTTTCTAGATCTTGGAATAAAAATAAAGTAACTAAAATTAGCTAGAAGAAAACTAAAAAAATCTTTAAAAAAATTTTTGATAAATCATCTGTAATCCTAATTTGATACTATTGCTATTTTTTTGACCTTTTTCTAAAGAATGAGCAGTATAGAGGATATGAACTGGAACTTCTTTAAAAGGAATTTTTTTCTTTGCAATTTGCTCGTTAATTTCATTGGCATAGTGCATTCCATCTGCAGTGATTGTGATTTTGGAAAGAGTATCATGATTCATTACTCTATAACCATTATGAGGATCACTTACCTTCAAAGAATAGAAAAATCTAGTAATCAATCTCGAGATACAAAGAATCGTTTTCCTACTACGAGGAATGTTACTAGCTTCAGCTCCTTCAATAAATCTCGATCCCAAAAAAAGTCAGATCTCTGGATTTTCTTTGATATTTTTTAAAAAACTATTCATATCCTGAATATCCATTTGTCCATCTGGATCAAAGGTAACTAACCATTTAGTATCAAAATGATTTCGATATTTTTTTGCAAATGCAAATCCTGTTTTGTTGGCGGCACCTCCTCCTCTATTGATGCAGTGAGATACGAGATATATTTGATAATCAGGATATTTTTGGATTTTTTCTTGAATAATAGCTAAAGAGTCATCTTGAGACCCATCATTGACCAAAATTAATTTGTGGAAACCAAATGCTATGATTTGATCGATGACAGCAGCTAAGGTCTCTGCTTCATTATAGACTCTAATATGTACGATAAAATCATCCCAAATAGTCCTGTTATTAAGGGTATTCATAGGAAATAGTGCTTTCTCAATAGCAAATTGTGAAATAAATTTGGTCAATTGCTCCTGATTTTGTTTACTTTTTCCGATAAGGTAGATATAAAAATAAAAGAGCAAGATAATGGAAAAATAAACAATCACATCGGCTCCTCTTTCTAGACCAAAAGTAATCCCTATGGCATTCAACCGTTCAATACGGAGAGCAAAGATTCCTAATGCCAAAAAGCCTAAAAAGAAAACCAAAAAACCTCAAAGTCAGATTTTTTTTCTTTTGAATGCTTTGATACTTAGAGTAATAAATACGAGAGAGATCAAAAGAAATACGATTTGGAGATTACTAATCATGAGATTCTAAAGCAATTAAAACAATACTTGTATCAATACTTTTATTTAGTTTTAATGCAAGAGAATTATTATAAATTTGACTTTTGGCCTAATCTGAGATTTTCCCCGCTTTTCTCTTGTATTTTCCACTCAAAAGCTTATAGTTCTTACATTATTTTTCTTTATCTATTTTATTATTTGCTATTACAATGAAATCAAAACTAGGCACCAAAAAGCTGACTTTTCTAGCTATTTTTGTACTCTCTTTTATTGTAGTATTTTTTGTGGGGAGAAAGTTTGACTCAGAAAGTCTCAAAAGAAACTGGATTTTTACTACACAGGGACTCCAACATTTTAGAAAAGGACTTGATATCTCTGGAGGGACTAAATTGGTCTACAAAATAGATTATACTCAATATAAAGACCTTTATCCCAATGAATTAGATTTTTTGGAAGCTAAACAACTCATAGAAGATGTAATTATCAAAAACATTGATGGGAGAATTTCCAAACTAGGAGTTAGTGATTACAAATCTTATATCCAAAGTATGGAAGATGAAACTCAGGTTGTAATTGAGATTTGAGGGATTGCTGATCTAGATCAAGCTAAAGAAATTATTGGAAAAACTGTAGAACTAGAATTTAGACTCCAAAACACTAGTTTACCTACAGCAGAGAGTATTGCAGAAAGAAAACTTTTGGCAGAATCTATCAAAAAAGATATCGAAAAAAATCCTCTCAATGTTATTGATCGTTATGAATCCAGACAATCTGATAATATATTTGCTAGAAGCTTAGAATCTGTGGCTCTTGCAGAGCTTCCAGAAATTTATCAACAAAATATTGAGACCTTACTCACACTTAATCCAGGAGAGATTAGCCCAATAATCGAAGGAGAGTATGAAATGTATGGAGTAGATGCAGAAGGAAATTTGCTAGCACAAAATTTGGAGGGATTTTTGGTATTTAAGGTAAATGAAAAGGAATTGATTGAAAAAGATAGCTTTACTGTTAGTGATGTAAACTTGATTGCTAATCAACTAGTAATCGAACCGAGTGTCGAAATTGTATCAGAAACTAGTATTGAAAGTGGAAAATATGAAATAAATGGAAGAAAAGCAACTTTTAATCTTTGAGAGATTGTAGCTCAAGATCAACTAGCATTTGATGTGAGGATCATCTCATTGACTAAACCAACTACTTTAGGGAAAACTCCGGATGAAGTACAAGAAATAAATACAGCATTTACTGCAGAAGTAAATGACATCAAAGATGTTTTAGAACAAGATTTTGATATAGAGATTGCTACTGGAGAAGAACTCTATGATGGTTATTTGAGTCTGACAAAAATCCAGGAACTAGTTAGTAACTTTTCTGCAGATACTCAGCTAGGAGTTTATGATTATACTACATTAGGTAAAAGCACTATTGTATTGGTGAGAAATGTTAAAGCAGCTGGTGATCAGCTTTTTCAACTAGCTAGCTTGGATGGAATCCAAAATATCTTCGCATTTGAAAATGATCTTAGAAACCAGACTTATCTTGATTTAGAAGAGATCTTTGTACAAAATAAAGTAGATTGGAAACTAGCTCAAGGAAAAGATGGAAGTGTACTCAATGGTGCTTATTTTGAGAGTGCGCTACCTACGAGTACTCAGTTTGGTCAACCAGCAGTGAGCCTCAAACTCAACTCAAAAGGAAAAGAAATTTTCTGTGAAGTTACTAAAACTCATGTGAATGAAAGTATGGGAATCTTTATCTGAGGAATACCTGTAACTATAGCAAATATCAATGAAGCAATTTGTGATGGAGAAGCACAAATCTCCGGTGGATTTGGGAAAGAAGAAGCAAAATTGACTGCAGAAGAACTCAATTCTGGAAAAATGCCTGCTCCCTTGATCCTTTCTCAAGAAGAAAAAGTTAGTCCAACTTTGGGAAGTAATGCATTTAAAGGAGCTTTGATAGCTACTTTGGTAGGAGTTGTTGCTATCTTGCTTTATTTGTTATTCATCTATGGATTTAGAAAAGCAACAGTTACTGCAATTACTATTGCACTCTTTATGTTGGTATTGATGGCCATAGTTAAGCTTTTTGATTATGCCCTTTCTCTGAGTGGAATTGCTGCGATTATCCTAGCTATTGGTATGGCGGTGGATGCAAATATCTTAATCTTTGAGAGAATGAATGAAGAAGTTAAAGAAGGAAAATCAATAACTACTGCGATAAATGAAGCGAAAACTAGAAGTCGATCTGCAATTAGAGATGGACAGATTTCAACCCTTTTGATCTGACTCCTCCTCTATTTTTACGGAATGAATATGTTCAAAGGATTTGGAACAATGATTGTGATTACTGCGATTCTTACTCTCTTGGTAAATGTTCCTGTAATTCAAGAATTGTTGCATCTCATGTATAAAGATCAAAAATAATCTGTTATTATACTTTTAACTATTTAAATAAAATATTCTCATGACAGTAACTGTAAAAATCCAAGATTCTGAAGGAAATCTTTTGACTGAATTTCAAGCAGAAAATGAAAGATCTATTGCTGATATGTCAGAAGAGCAAGGAGTAGAAATCTTACAATCCTGTTCAGAAGGATACTGTGGGACTTGCCTTTGTAATGTAGATGCTGGAGCAGAAATGGTTGAAATAGATAAAACTGGCGATCATCTCTATGATTTAGAAATGGATGAAAATAATAATCCAAAACAAATCTTGGCTTGTATCGGTGGGATCAAAGATGAGTATTTTGAAGATGGAGCAGATCATACCGTTGTTGTGACAAAACTTTACTAAAAATAGTAAAAATAAAACTCATCAATAGTGCTAAAATATAAATAAAATCAAAATTAGATATCAAAATATCACTATTTTTCTTTTCTCAAAATCTATGTTTACAAAAAGCTAAAATTAAAACCCTTTGAATATTTAAAGAAGATAATTACAAAAAAGTAAAGACAGACAAATACATGAGTACAAAGATCAAATAAATCCATAATTGGGTTTTATTCCCTATTACCAGGATGGTACGAAACTTTGAAAAACAATTTCTACAGTTATTGATCCAGCAAGATGTGGATAGCTTTAATCAACTTTATTTACAGACCGTTGATAGTTTTTACCGTTATCTCAAAAGTAATTTTTTTATAGAAGATGCTGATTGCAATGACATTATTGCAGACTTTTATATCAAGCTCTGGAATGCTTTAGAAAAATACGATATTGAACAAAATATTTCCTGATATATGTGGGCGATCTTCAAAAACACCATCAAAGATTTTTTCAAAAAAAACAAAGACCTCCCTTTTAGTATGCTAGAAAATCCAGAAAATAATATTCCATTTGAAGATACCTTGATGGATGAGGAGGAAATCAAAGAATTTATGGAACAAGATTTTCAGCTAGAAATGATCCAACAAGCAATGCAATCTTTGGACTTTCTCAGCAGAGAAATTCTGAGTTTGAAATATATTGAAGAAAAGGATAATAAAGAAATAGAAGCAATTTTACAAATATCTCAGGATGTGATTCGTCAGAGAATTTCTAGGAGTCTCAAGATGCTCAAAGATTTACTTTCTGGTAGTTTGTAAAAAAACAAATACTTAATCAGATATTATTACAACTTAATAAAACTAGAAAAAAAAACTGCTACTTGAAAATCTTTATGATATTTTTATAATTAGAGCTGTAAGGGATCTTATATTTTATTTTTTCTCCAAAGGAAAATGAATCAGACTTCGAAGGATTTTTTTAGTAAACATCATAATAGTGGCTCAGGAACTATCATTAGAAATCAAAAAAAAAGTAATAACAATACTCTTTTGCTTGGTGTTTTTGTAGTTCTTTTGGTTTTGATCGTAGCTGCATATTTTCTTTTGATCAAACCAGGAAATTTAGAATTTTGATCTTATGATACTTCACAGGAAACCTATCTTTTGGGAGAATCGATTACTGCAGAGGGAAGTTTGGTTGCTTCTGGGGATATCGTAACCTATACTCATGTATTAGAAACACCAGAGCATGAGATTTTACTTTTAAAAAGTAAAACGATTCCACTCAATAATTATTCCAATCATCTTTCTGGATTGGTTCAGATTATGGGAAGAGTAGAGACATTCCACAACAATTATCCGCTCATTGAAGTCACTATGATCTGAGGAGATGCATTATCAGATATAGAAACTGATCTTGAGTCGAGGAATGAAGGGATTTTGCCTGGCACTTATGTTCAGCAAGCAGGAATCTATTTCCCACCTCAATTTTTCGATAGTTATACTTTTGTGGGAGATAATAGTGGAGAAAAAATGCTGATCAAAAATTTAGAGAATGACAAAGAAACTCGTATTGATTTTTTCCAATGTACAGATCAAGGAAACACCAATTGTAAGCAATTATTAAAAACTTTTGAAGGAAATACTGAGAGGACAATAATCAATACTCAAGGAATCAGTTTTCGCAAACTAACTGAGGTAAATAGCCGATTTTTTCACAATGAAAATCGATGGGGTTATTTTATCAATGATGCCGATTTTGTAGAATTGGATAAAATCAAAGATCTGATTGTTTTACCTGATCAAGAATATCTCAAAAATCTTGTAAATCTTTATGGGACAAAAGTTTGTCTAGGCAATAATGCTTGAATTAGCAGTATCACTTCCCATGAAGTTAAACAAGGTCCCAAGGGGCTTACACTTATACTTCAAGGCTCAGGAGAGAATCTTTTTGAATGTATTGTAGAAGTAGATCTTACACTTCCCAACAAACTAAAATTTGTAGATCTCAAGATGACAGCAAATCCATCTCTTGAACCAACAAATACAGCAAAGGATGAAAAAAAAGATACTGAAATAAATAAAGAACCTGAGGTAAATAATGAGAAAGACACTAAAGATGCAAATCAAAAATCGGAATCAGAAGTGACTTTAGATACCACTCGAAATCCTAATGTAACTCAATTTCCTATCAATAAAGATAAGTCAATGAACTATACTTCTTCAAGAGGTGCTTATATGATGAGTTTCCCTTCTAGCAATATTTCCTTCTCAGCACTGAGTAAGGATCAAAATTTTGATCAAGTAGGAGTACAGTGTAACTATGGAATTCATGTTATTAAATTTTCAGATAAAGAGCAACTAGAATCTGATCCAGCAATTATCGTCTATGAATGTAGTGCCAAAAATGATATTAACTTGCCTGGAGAGCAGTATTTACTCAAAGAACTTTGAGAAAAGAAGTTTTTGATCCATGTGCGTGATGGAGCTTGGTTAGATTTTGCTAGAAATATTGATATTTCAATGATTGAATAACAATTTATTTTTTTTACAGATAAAAAAAAGCCATCCTAATGATGGCTTTTATTGTTTTATGATTATTGAGATTTAGAAAAGATCTTCCCCTTCTTCTATATCTTCTAAATCAGTTGATTCTGTATTTGTATGTTCTCTTTGTGCTAAATATTCTTGTCTTTGAGCTAATCTTGCTGGATCTTCTTTTGCAAAATCTACTTTAATCATTCTTCCTCGCATTTCTTGTTCATCCATTTCTGCTTTTGCTTTTGCTGCATCTGCTGCATTTTCAAATTCTACGAATCCAAATCCTTTTGACTTTTTAGTTTCTGGGTCTAGATTTACTCTAGCAAAAACTACTTCTCCAAATTTTGAAAATTCTGTTTTGAGATCATTTCCTCTCATTTTTCGATTGAGTCAGCCTACGAAAAGTTTTGTTTCACTGACAATCATTTCTTGATTCATTTAACCAAATAATAAATAAATTAAAGAATATCGTAACAATACGACAAGTCTTTGTATACAGTTTAGTGATAGTATTACAAGCTTTTTTGATAAAAAACTTACCATTTTTTCAAAAAGTTCTTTTTTTTGCTTTTTATTTTTTTTTAAGTATACTTATTAATGAGTTTTATATCTTTTCATCAAAAGAAATGGATCCAAATAGTACAATAGATCAAAATCAAATTCCAAAGAATACTGAACATATCAATGTATCCAACGAGTTTTTTGGATGAAATGCTGATGTTTTTAAAAATCTGGATAAGTTTGAACAACTTACTAATCCTTTTTGAACATCTGCAAATGAAGAGCTAGCTGAACTCTGATCTTTTGATAGTTTTGAAGAAAACTCTTCTGATGATTTAACGGTGGAAATGACTCCTAATTTAACTGAAGAACTTGAGTCTTCCCCTGAAAATGAACTACAAGAAATAGATAATCAGACTCTTGAGGGTCTTGATGATCATCATTTGGATTCAGGGTTTGATTTGCATGATCCTTTTTTGCAAGCAGTTGCTACAGAAGAGAATACTAAAGATGCTTTGGATGATCCTACAGGTTTTCTAATGACAGATTTGGAAGAAATTGATACTGAAGGGGTAGAAGAGCAAACTACAAATTCTGATAAATCCCTGGAAGAGCTTTGAGCATTAGAAATAGAAAATAAAGAGGATCTAGAAGAAAAGTTTGCTGAAAAAAAAATAGAAGAACTTAAAGACTTAGATGAAATTGATGAATTTGATGAAGATAATAAGGTTTTAAAATTTGATGAAAATAATGAAGATAGTCAAGATCTTGAAACCTATGAAGAAGTTGAAGAGGATGTGGAGGAAGGAGATCTAGAAAAAATTGATGAGGAAGATAAAAAAGAAAATATTGGAATTTATAGAGAGGAGATTGATGAGGAAGATAATCTAGAAGAACTAGAAGATAAAAATGATGAAGAGCATATTGATATTGAAGAGGAAGTGGATCCAGAAGAAGAAGCAAGCAAAATAATGGAAACTTATGATCCTAGTATACACTCTCTGCAGAGTAAATTTGAAGAGCTTTTACAGTTAGGAATAAAAATTTTAGATCTAGATCAACAGTTCAACAATATAGAACATCAGGATTTTTTTGAAATTTTGGGAGAAGATTCCAAAAATGCTAAGATTATCTATAAAATATTTTTGAACGATCAGGAAACACCCAAAGTAACAATCCTTAGACAGTTTTGGGATAAGAAAGCTGAAGAAGAAAATCAAAATAGTTTAATATTTCTCCTGAACAATGAAGAGCAGTTTTCTGTCATGGTGGATGAGTATCTGCTTTATCAGGAAGATGAACTTGCAGATAATGAAAGAGAAGAGCATGAAGTAACAACTAAAATAGATAAGTTTATTTTCCTCTTTGAGCAAAAAGAGAGGGAATTGAATCAAAAACTAGAACGACAACAAGCAGAAAGAGAAAAACAAAAAGCTTTCCGTGCGATCTTTAGGAATTTTTAAAAACTAGCTGTAAAGAAGCAACAAATATTTGAGAAAACCTTGATAAGTAAATAAAAATCACTATCTTGGGGAAGACTTTAGTTCTTCTCCTTTTTTTGATGGAAAAAACTGAAATAAT